>CAVEKJ010000009.1:2047-8277 GCA_963616205.1 Prevotella sp. | reverse complement strand
CTTTATGAAAGACTTTAATGGTCTTACAGACAGTGAGAAGGAAACTCTTGATAAGGCAAGAGAAGCTATGGCTAAAATTCCTCTGATCCCATGTACAACCTGCAATTACTGTGCAAAAGTCTGCCCGATGGAGATTGGAATTTCCGGTTCTTTTACAGCAATGAATTATCTGACACTGTATGGAAATAAGGCAGCTGCAGCTCATCAGGAAGAATGGCTGGTAGGTGGCCATGGCAGAAAACGCGCAGATGAGTGTGTAAAATGTGGACAGTGTGAGGAAGTCTGTCCGCAGCATATTTCCATCCGTGAGGAACTTGAGAAAGTCAGCGAGACTTTCTGCAAGTAAAAAAATTTCTCCGGCCAGTACGCTGTACTATAGTCTGCGGGAGAAAAAATTACTGCCAGCAGATAAGCTTCTGAAGAACCGGCAGTAGTAAAACAACTGATTCGACGGGAAACGGATCAGGGTAAGGAGAGAGTTTAAAAATGGAAAAATTCAAAGCATTTCTGAAACGGAAGGATATCGAGATCTCCCTGAAGAGATACGGTATCGATGCGCTTGGGGCCATGGCGCAGGGACTTTTCTGTTCCCTGCTGATCGGTACGATCATCAACACCCTTGGTACACAGTTTCACATTCCGTTTCTGACTATGACAGTTGCCACAATTAATGAGATTCCGTATACCGTTGGATCTCTGGCATCCGCAATGAGCGGTCCTGCTATGGCAGTAGCGATCGGTTATGCATTGCATTGTCCGCCGCTGGTACTGTTTTCATTGATCACCGTTGGTTTTGCATCCAATGCACTTGGCGGGGCAGGCGGCCCTCTGGCTGTACTGTTTGTTGCTATCATTGCAGCTGAGGTCGGTAAAGCCGTTTCCAAGGAGACAAAGATCGATATCCTTGTAACTCCTCTTGTAACCATTGGAGTAGGCGTAGGTCTTTCCGCATGGTGGGCACCGGCTCTTGGAAAAGCTGCCATGAAAGTAGGAAGCGTGATCATGTGGGCAACAGACCTGCAGCCGTTCTTTATGGGAATCCTGGTTTCCGTATTTGTGGGAATTGCACTGACTTTGCCGATTTCTTCAGCAGCGATCTGTGCGGCTCTGGGACTTACCGGACTGGCCGGCGGCGCCGCAGTAGCAGGCTGCTGTGCACAGATGGTAGGTTTTGCGGTTATGTCCTTTAAGGAAAATAAATGGGGCGGCCTGGTTTCCCAGGGAATCGGAACTTCCATGCTCCAGATGGGAAATATCGTGAGAAATCCAAGGATCTGGATCGCACCGATCGTAACATCGGCCATCACAGGACCGATCGCAACCTGTCTGTTTAAACTTCAGATGAACGGAACCGCAGTATCTTCCGGAATGGGAACCTGTGGTTTTGTAGGACAGATCGGCGTGTATACAGGCTGGATGAACGACATTGCAGCAGGAACCAAGACCGCAGTTACCGCTATGGACTGGGTTGGACTTTTTATGATCTCCTTCATTCTTCCGGCAGTTCTCTGCCCGCTGATCAATATGTTTGTACGTAAACTTGGATGGGTAAAAGACGGAGATATGACATTGTCATAAGAGAGAAGTAGATTTATATCAGATTTTTATAAGAATAAAAAAGAGTATCACAGAAACCCATTGATAATGATGAAATCTGTGATACTCTTTTTAGTTTACTCGACAATTACCATTTATGCCACATGTGACCCATTGGCATTACTGCGCTCCAGTCCGCATGCTTTCGCATACTCATGAAGTTTCTCTTTTGCGGTGTAATTCAGATTCTGCGGAACCTGGATCTGGATGGTTACGTACTGGTCGCCGCGGACGGACGGATTTTTCATGGAAACGATACCTTTTCCTCTCAGACGGATCTTGAAACCGGACTGCATGCCCTCACGGATTTTACAGATGACGTTTCCGTAAAGTGTAGGAACGGTAGCCTCACCGCCGAAGACAGCGGTTGTGTACGGAATGGAGATGGTTGTATAAACGTCAGAACCTTTTCTCTCATAGCCAGGACGTGTCCCTACGGTAACTTTCAGAAGCAGATCACCAGGTTCTCCACCGCCGGTTCCAGGCATTCCTTTTCCTTTCAGACGGATGCTCTTGCCGGTGTCAATACCTGCCGGAATGTGCACCTGAAGCGTCTGTGGGGCACCGGAACTTCCGTCCGGGCTGGACAGAGAGATCCTTTTATCCGCACCAAAAGCTGCCTCATCGAAAGTTACATTAATGCTGGCTTTTACGTCAGAGCCTTTCTGAGGAAAATCCTGCTGGTGGAATCCTCCGAAGCCGCTGCCACTGTGGAAACCGCTTCCGCCAAATCCACTGTGGAAACCGCCACCGTTACCGGTAAAGTGCTCATAAGCGCCATTGCCACCGAAACCGTGGCTTCCGCTATGGTTGCCATGGAACATATTTCCGAAGATATCGCCGAAAATATCGTCCATATTTTCACCGTTGAAATGAAACTCCTGATAGCTGCCATTTCCACCGTTGTGGAATCCTCCGAAACCTCCGGCACCTGCACCGGCTCCCGGATTAGCACCTGCCTCAAAAGCAGCATGGCCAAACTGATCGTACATTTTTTTCTTCTTCGGGTCACTTAAAACATCGTAGGCTTCGTTTACTTCTTTGAATTTATCTGCAGCATCGGCATTACCGGCATTGGTATCCGGGTGATATTTTTTTGCCAGTTTACGGTATGCTTTTTTTATTGCTTTTTCATCTGCGTTCCGGTCAATGCCCAGAACGTCGTAATAATCTCTTTTTACTGCCATGGTATTCACCTTCCCTTACATAATCATCAATTTATAATATTTCCAAAATGTGTTGTTGTCTGTCTATAAAATTCCCCGGGAAAATTCCCGGGGGACATAGTTCAGATCTTTGGTTAACTGGTTAAAATATCCTCCAGTTGTTCTATTTGTAATATAACACTACAAACGTATGATGTCAAGACCAGTAAAAATAATCGTTTATCACAAATAAAGCCCAATTTGGACTGGACACAGATATATGGTTCTTACAGATAAGTATTAAAAATATGATATAATATTGCCATAAATTCCGGCGAGTTCCATCGGATAAAGACAAACCGGCAACAGAATATAAAAATCCAGAAAAGGAGGCGCATAGAATGATAAAAAAAACACTTCTGTCCAATACAAAGGCAGCGAAACGGCTGGCACTCCTGGCGCTGATACTTACAGCAGCTTTTCCGGCAACGATCCGGGATGCGAAGGCAGCAGCAGGAACTACTTTTAAAGTAAACGTTACAGACGGCTACCTGGCCCTTCGGAGTGAGAAGGCCTTTGATAAAAGCAATGAGATCGGTCAGCTGAACACCGGAGATCTGGTGGAAGTTACAGACCGGAAGGATTCTACCTACTGGTATGCATATGTTCCAAGGCTCGATAGATCCGGATATCTGGACAAAAATTATATCCAGGTAGCAGAGAATACCACCGCATCCACCGATTCCTGGACCGTAAAAGTAAAAAGCGGTTATCTGGCACTTCGAAATACGGCAGCCTATAATGACAGCAACGAGATCGGGCAGCTGAACACAGGGGATACGGTTCTTGTAAAAGACAGCAGTGATTCCACCTACTGGTATGTATATGTGCCAAAGCTTGATAAATCCGGATATGTGGATAACCGTTATATTTACAACAGCGGCCTGTGGACGGTTAAGGTGGAAAAAGGTTATCTGGCGCTGCGAAACAAAGCAGCTTATAATGACAGCAATGAGATCGGGCAGCTGAATACCGGTGATACCGTACAGGTGAAGGACACCAGCGATGAGCATTACTGGTATGTATATGCGCCACAGCTGGATAAAACCGGTTATGTTGACAAGGATTATCTTACCGGAGGTTCCGAGGCAGTGACGCCATCCATGACTGTCCATGTGGAAAAAGGCTATCTGGCTCTGCGCAGCACAAAAGATTTTGACAAGGATAATGAGATCGCTCAGCTGAATACCGGAGATACAGTTGAAGTCATTGAAAAGAAAGACAGCACCTACTGGTATGTATACGTTCCAAAGATAGGAAAAGAAGGCTATGTAGATAAAAACTATCTGAAGTGATCTTTTGACAGCAGATAAAAGCAGTTACCGGATATCACTGAAAAACAGGCAGGATCCGGTACCAGAACAGGGAGGTAACAAATGACTCTGGCACAGCTCAGATACACCATTGCGATCGCAAAAGCCGGATCTATGAACGAGGCGGCCAAAAGCCTTTACATTTCCCAGCCAAGTTTATCCACGGCGATTCGGGAACTGGAGGCGGAGACCGGTGTTGAGATCTTCAGAAGAACAAACCGCGGAATTGCCGTGACACCAGCCGGCGAAGAATTCTTAGGATATGCAAGACAGGTGGTAGAACAGTACGAACTGATGGAAGCCAAATACATTTCCAAAGAACAGTCCCGCAAAAAATTCAGTGTTTCTATGCAGCACTATACATTTGCTGTCAACGCTTTTGTGGAGCTGGTGAAACAGTTCGGCATGGATGAATATGAATTTGCGGTCCATGAAACCAAGACACATCAGGTGATCGAAGATGTGAGGAATTTTAAAAGCGAGATCGGAATTCTCTATGTAAATGATTTTAACCGGAAAGTGCTTACAAAAATGTTTCACGAGTACGGACTGGAGTTTCACGAACTTCTCAACTGCAGGATCTATGTTTACATGTGGAAGGGACATCCCCTGGCGAAACGGGAGAAGATCACTCTGGAAGAACTGAAGGAATACCCGTGCCTGTCTTTTGAGCAGGGAGGAAACAATTCCTTTTATTTTGCGGAGGAAGTTTTAAGCACCTATGAATATAAAAGGCTGATCAAAGCGGATGACAGGGCGACTATGCTGAATCTGATGGTAGGCCTTAACGGATATACCTTATGTTCCGGTATCATCTGTGAGGATCTGAACGGTTCCGACTACTGTGCGGTGAAGCTGGATTCCGATGAGATCATGACCATTGGCTATATTGCCAGAAAAGGTGTCAACATCAGTGCCCTTGGGAAAAAATATCTCGAGGAGATTTCCAGATATAAGGATAAGGCGTTGAAATAAAAGATGAGAAAATAAAAATCTGACAGATTACTGCCGCATTGGACAGGTCTGTCAGATTTTTTATGCACATTCAGAGGATCAAACGCGGATCACGAAACCATCTTTACGAGGTTTTGCTTTCGGATATTCGCAGTCACGATATCCAAGGACACAGTGGCCCACACCGATATATTCATCCGGAACGCCCCACTGTTTCTTCAGTTCTTTGCCCTCTTCGGAGTCAAAAACTTCTTTTGCACGGTGGATCCAGCAGGAATCTACACCAAGTGCATGTGCGGCGTTCATGAGATTTCCCATCACAAGACTTCCGTTTTCCACGCAGGTGCCCATTTTGCTGTCGGAAAAGACGATGATCACAGTTGGGGCGCCGTAGAACGGATCTGCTTTGCTGCCCATGACATCTGCGTTCATTTTGGAAAGTTTTGCAACCAGTTCCGGATTCTGTGTTACTACCATAAGAGTACTCTGCTGTCCCATGCCGCTTGGTGAATATTCTCCGGCTTCCAGGATCACATCCAGAATTTCCTGTGGGACAAGGTCTTTTTTGTAGGCGCGGATACTTCTGCGCTCCAGCATGTTTTTGATGCTTTCGTTCATAATCATTACCTCCTGATGTTAAATGTTGGTGAAAATATTTTCTGCAAAAGAAAGTAATTTTCTTTTTATTCTGATAAAACCTATTATAACGCAGATGTTTGCGGTTTCCAATAGACAGGTGGTTATAACTTTACAACTTATAAAGAATTATTATATAATCTTGTTACGATATTCCTGCAGCGGGGCAGGAAATTTTGGGTGGAGATACAGAGACGGAATAGTTGAGACAGAAATATGAGGTGTCAGATGGAAAAGATTCGCAAACATTTTTATTTTTCAGGAAGAGTTCAGGGAGTGGGATTTCGTTACCGCTCTTATTATATTGCACAGTCTATGGGACTGACCGGCTGGGTACAGAATCTCTGGGATGACCGTGTGGAGATGGAAGTGCAGGGAACCCGAGAGGAGATCCGGGAGATGGTAGAGCGCCTTTCCCGGCAGAATTTTGTGGAGATCGAGGGTATTGAAGCGAAAGAGATCCCCCTGGAGGATGAATCAGGATTTCACGTGAGAGGATAATTGGATGATCAGAGCTGTTTTTATG
>CAVEKJ010000009.1:1447-2037 GCA_963616205.1 Prevotella sp. | reverse complement strand
ACGTTGCTGGATTTTGATGCGGCGGCACAGGAAGGAATGGAACGCTGTTTTCGGGATGCAGGTCTTACTTATAAGCCGGAGATGTTCGCGGTTTTTAAAGAGGAGAATGACCAGATCTGGAAAAAGATTGAACAGGGGATCCTGACCATGGACGATCTTCCCTACGTGCGCTGGCAGGCAATTCTTAAGAAACTTGGACTGGAGGCAGACGGCGTAGCTATGGAAATGCTGTTTCGGAAATGTCTGTTTTACAGTGCGGTTCCTGTGGAGGGCGCAAAGGAGATCCTTGATTATTTACAGGGGAAATATATCCTGTGCACGGCCAGCAACGGTCCTTATGAACAGCAGATCTGCAGGCTGAAAAAAGCCGACATGTTGAAAGATTTTGACCATTGTTTTGTGTCGGAGAAGATCGGTGTGGACAAGCCGGATGTGCGATTTTTTGAGCGATGCCTGGAAAAGTTGCCGGGGATCAGCGCGGAGGAGTGTATGATCGTGGGCGATTCCCTGACGGCGGATATTGCAGGCGGTCAGGCAGCAGGGATGGAGACCTGCTGGTTCTGCCGGGAGAAGATGGAAGAGTGCGAAAT
>CAVEKJ010000009.1:0-1437 GCA_963616205.1 Prevotella sp. | reverse complement strand
CGCATAAGGCGGATTATGTGATAAAGTGTTTGGACGAATTGAAAAAACTTTTGTGAAAAATATCCGGCAGGATAACCGGATGGAACAACTGTCCGATTTATAGGACACTGGAAGTGGCCGCTTATTCCATCTCCAGTGCCAGATACAACAGAACAGCATCCCGGAATTTCCGGGGATTAAGACCACATTTTTTATAAATGTGGTTTAATTTATATTGGAGAGTATTTTTGTGGAGAAAAAGTTTCTCTGCTGTGTCGGCCAGGGACATTTCCAGGGAAAAATAAGTTCGCAGAAGTTCCTTTTCGCCGGAGGAAAGATCCTGCATGGTTTTTCTGAAAAATTCTGTTTTGTCTTCCGGTGATACGGAAGAAAGAATGATTTCCAGCGTAAGATCATCAAAAACTGCATAGTGTTTTGCACAGGGATTTTCAGTAAGTGGCAGATGGAGGCTACGTAGTGCAGTTTCCGCAGTGTTCAGGGAAAGTCCCAGCTGATATAGAGATACGGACCTGCCAACTGCAATGGACAGAGTATCCGCGTGCTTTTCTGCAAAATTACAAAGCGTTCCGGAGAGGGCTGAGAAACCGGAGCTGTCTGCAACAGAGAGGTAATCTCCGGGATAACGGAAGGTATACAGGGTGATTCCGGTCGATTTGAAGAGATTATGGATACGGTGTTCCGAAATAGCAGGCCCGGTGATGGAAGGTGTATCGTGAAGTTTTGTCTGTGCAGAAGATTCCTGTGTGAGCTTTTGATTTTCAGGATCTGTCCGGGGAACAGAATTTTCTGAGGGTTTTGGAACTCTGAGGGCGACTTTTGCCGGGAAATTTTGGACGGAAACAGCTGGGTACGTATGGATCAGGATCAGTCGTTTTGGCGTGTCCGGATCAATCTGAAACTCTTTCAGACATTTTAAGAGATATTCCGGATTCTGGGTATCACCGTGGAGCAGAGAGTTGATGACGAATTGTTTTTTGTCCGCCTGATGCTGGCTGTACTGACTGAGTTCCTGTTCCCGGATCAGAAGGCTGGTAATACGCTGGGCCAGAAAAGCATATTTGCGGACTTTTTCCGGGGAGCCGGTGATTCCGATCACAGCCAGAAGCCGGTCTTCATGATAAAGAGGCATATTGATCCCCTGGCGTGTTCCTGTAAAACTGTCGGATTCTGCCACCTCGATGGTGGTACCGGTTACAGCGGCTTTCCGGCCGATCTCATGGAAGGTTCCGATCCGGGCAGAATTGGTGCTTGCGATGATAGTACCGGATGGATTGATGAAATTGATATCGTAACTGCAGACATCCTTGATGGTGTTGACGATCTGCTGGGCAAGGGTGTGGCTGATGTGGGTGATCATAGGTTCCTCCTCTTATTCGCTTGATGGAGCTACATTTTTCTTTGAGTCAGTATAGCATATGAATTTCGGAGGTTCAATTC
>CAVEKJ010000008.1:17772-26752 GCA_963616205.1 Prevotella sp. | reverse complement strand
ATCTAACGTAGACAAATTTGATGATAAAATTTACTTATAAAAACATACAATCTCTCAATTAAAGAATGGAATATATAAAAACCATGTAAAACAGAACAGAAACAGCAAGTAATTAAGCGGATTTCAGTGATTACACACAAAATCTACCTGACCAGAATAAATCATTGATTATTACAATTTATTCATTGAAAAAATAATATTAAATCACTATAAAACAAAATTTAGACATATATTTCCTGAGATATATAAATGGAAAACAACGTTTTATCCCAAAATATATCCGAAATAATTGCAATCAGAAATGAACAAATATATAATGGATGAAAAAGCACAGAAATGGAGAGAACAGGCATAGATGTATAAAGAAGTACTTGATTATATCCGTGATCTTGGGAATAAGAGAGCTTTGCCAGAGGACAGAGACAGACAGGAAGAAGTCCGTGAATGTATGAACAAGATCTCAGATGAAATATGCAGAATATATGGAAATTATGGATTCACCTGTGACAGAGACAAAGGGTATGCGCAACCTTTTAATGAAAAAAATCAAAGTATTGCGAGATATTTAACTGCGGATATGAAGGTCGTATCACCCGACCCCGAGATAAGTATTGGAATTTACGGAGAAAGAAGTCCGGAGAAGAAAGCCCGTTACTGTATCAGCATAGGTGTAAGGGACAGTATTTTACATAACAAAGGCAAAATAGAAACAAGAAAGAAATATTACAGTTTTTTAAATGTTAAATTGCGTAATGATCTTTGCTATCAGTATAAGAATTTATATGTCGGGCTGGGGGAAAAGGATCCGGAAACCATATTTGTTCATAATGATGAGGATGAAAAACTTAAAAATACGGAACAAAAGGATATAAGAAAATATGTAAATGAAGAAAGAATGGAGTCCGTGCCTACAGGAAGTGATGGAAAGGACATAGAACTCTGTTATCTGGTGGAATCCGAAACAGAAGATGGAAAGATCAGGACAGAAGAACAGTTAAGAACAGAAGTAATATATGGGGTAGGCAGGTTACTTCCCTATTATAGATACGTTCAGGATTATCCGGATAATGATCATTCGAATAACGGGAAGAATATTCAGGTGTCAAAAACACCAAAAAATATGATCCTCTATGGACCTCCTGGAACAGGTAAAACATATACAACCGCTGCATATGCGGTGTCGTTTTGTGATAGATTTTATACGCTGGATACATTGAAAGAAATAGATCACAGCAAGATCATGGAAAGATACCATGAACTGGAACAGGAAGGAAGAATCGGCTTTACCACCTTCCATCAGTCTTACGGATATGAGGATTTCATGGAGGGAATCCGTCCGGTGCTGGATAAAGAAAAAAGGGAGAAAACGGATGCATCATCCTCTGGCTCTGTATCGGGATCACAGAACCAGTCGGAAGAGCAAAAAACGGAGAAATCAGGCAATCTGGAATACACTATAGAACCGGGTGTCTTCAAAGCATTTTGTGAAAAAGCGGAAAAAGAAAGTGAAAAACCATACGTTTTCATTATTGATGAGATCAACAGAGGAAATATTTCCCGTATTTTCGGCGAACTGATCACACTGATCGAGGAATCCAAAAGAAAAGGAGAAGCGGATGAGAGAAGTGTTATCCTGCCATATTCCAAGAAACCGTTCCAGGTTCCATCCAACGTATATATCATCGGAACGATGAATACTGCAGACCGTTCTATTGCACTTTTGGATACTGCATTACGCAGACGTTTTTCCTTCGTGGAAATGATGCCGGATACAGAGGTGCTGAAAGATATAAAGATAGGCATCATAGATGTGCAGAAACTGCTGGAGATCATCAACCAGAGGATCGAGGTTCTGTATGATCGGGAGCATACCATCGGACATGCTTATTTCTGTGGTCTTAAGGGAAAAAATGCAACTCTGGATGGGCTGAAAAATGTTTTTAAAAAATCTGTACTTCCACTGCTTCAGGAGTATTTCTTTGATGACTACGAGAAGATCGCAATGGTGCTGGGAGATAATCAGAAAAGTAACAGCGATCATAAATTTATAGTAGAAGCCGGGGAAATCGCAAAATATAAGAAAAATGTAAAAAATATCTGGACATTATTTGGCAGGAATCTGGAAGATATGGATGTTATGCTTCAACATAAGAGATACATGATCAATGAGAAAGCTTTTGACTGTGCAGAAAGCTACATCCAGATTTATGAACCATTCCGGAAGAATTGATCGCAGAGCGTGAAACGTTATGAAAAAACGAATAAAAACTGTAAAAGAATATGATAAGATCTGCAGCGAAAAAGCAAATGGATATGTTTTTCTTCCGGAGAAAGATATGGACTGTCTGGTAGAATATGCACAGACTCTGAGAGAAGATGAGAAAGCTCCGGTAACGATCCAGTATAAATACAGTTACGAAAAAAGGCAATCCATTCCGGTTATCAAAATCCAAAAGTATGTGGGAGAGCTGGAACTGAAAAGTGGACTGCGTCTTCAGATCCTGCCAAAGATTTATTTTGGCAGCAGTGAGGATCGGACGAAACAGGTTTATCTGGAGATGCTTAAGGGTACTCACAGACTAAATGAAAAAGCACTGAGCCAGATTTCTCTTGGAACGGGGGAAATGGAATTATTTGAGGCTTATATCCGGATGTATCTTGATGAGGCGCAGACGCTGGTGAAACGCGGACTTCGTTCGGCATATGAAGAAAAAACAGATAATCTTGGCTGCTTTCGTGGAAAGCTCCAGGTAGCAGGCCATATCCGGAGAAATATTGCACATAAAGAGAGATTTTATGTGACGTATGAGGAATTTACAAAGAACCGGCCGGAGAACAGACTGATAAAAACTGCGTTAAAGAAACTGCAGAAAGTTACCACGGATGAACGGAATAAGCAGGATGCCAGAGAACTTCTGCTGTTTTTTGACGGGATACAGGAATCCATGGATTACCGCCAGGATTTTACCCGGATAAGGATCGACCGGAATTCCAGAGAATATGAGAAGATCATGAAGTGGACAGAAGTGATCTTACAGGGAAAAAGTTTCCTGAATTTTTCAGATGGGATCATGACCAGGTCCATATTATTTGCAATGGAAGAAGTTTTTGAAAATTATGTGGCATGCCAGATAAAAAAATATTTTAGAGAGAACTGGGAGGTATCTTCCCAGGATGGAAGCTATTATCTGTTTGAAAATCCCCGGGATTTTCATCTGAGACCGGATATTGTAATGAAAAAAAGAGAAAGAAACAGAACCGTGATCCTTGATACAAAATGGAAAAGCCTTCCGGAGGTAAAAAATGACGGAAACGACTGGAGTGCCTTCCGAGACTTCAGGGCATATGTCAGAAATGATATTTATCAGATGGTTACATATGCCAGCCGCTATGAGTCAGAGGAAATCTGGCTTCTCTATCCGAAAGCAAGGTATTCCGGTCAGTATGAAGGAATCAGGAACCGTTTTGAAACAGAGATTTACGGTCATACACTGGTGATCCATCTGTTTTTTATTGATCTGGAAAATATGGAAGAATCTATGAAACGGTTATCTCAGGGAATAGAAGGTAAGACAACAGGGGAGGTGAAGAAGTATGAGTGAACAGACATCTGAAAAATTTGTTTCGGTTTCAGAGAGACTGAAACGGTTTAAACCATCCAGCGGAAGAAGAACTGTAAAGCATTATCCTACCGGGATCAGAAAGATGGATCAGATGCTTGGCGGCGGACTTTATGCAGGCCTTACCTTTCTTGGTGCAAGACCGGGAATGGGAAAGAGTACCTTTGCGCTGCAGATCGCTTCAGAAATTGCGGCAGCTGGTTACCCGGTACTGTTTTATTCTCTGGAAATGCCATCTGTCCGTATGGAGGCAAAAATATTAAACCGTGCCATTCATATGCGATATCCCAACAGCTCTCTGACTGCGGATTGGTTCCTTCGTGAAGAAAATAATACAGGAAAACAGAAAGACTGGAAGCTGGTGGAAAAGGTAGAAACAGAGATCAGCGGCAGTTATGACAAAATGTATATAAAAGAGCGCGAAAAGCTTTCTCTTTCAGGCAGGGATATTGTTCAGGATGTGGAAATGTTCATGAACGAAAAGAAAGAAAAACCAGTGGTTTTTATTGATTATCTGCAGATTCTTTCTTCCTGTACAGGAAATAGGAATGCTACAGAGCGGCAGAAAAATGACGAGAATATCAATGAGCTCAGCGGCCTTTCCAGCAAGTATGATCTGGCGGTTTTTGTGATCAGTTCCCTGAACAGAGATTCTTATCGGGATGAACAGCGGCCTTTGAGAATGGATTCTTTTAAGGAAACTGGAGGAATTGAGTATTCCGCAAGTGTGATCCTGGGACTTCAGCCAAGAAATATCCGACAGCCTAAATTTAATTATGAGCAGGAAATGTCGAAAGAGATCCGGGAACTGGAGATTGTTTTTCTGAAACAAAGATATGGCGTAACTGGAATGAAAGCCAATGTAAGTGTGGACTTTCATGCAGCAAAAGATCTTTATATGGAAAAAGGCGCACCGGCGAAAAAATCAGCCCAAAATGTTTCACGTGAAACAAAAACGGATAAAAAAAATACAGATATATTACAGAAAAAACATGGATCTGATTTAGATCTGTCGGAAAAATCATCAGAAAATGTACTGAAAAATGCTGAAATGAAAGATACAGAAGCAGAGAGAGCACAAGCCCAAAATACAAGTCTGGGATATCCCGATGATCCAAGAGAGCGTCTGGCAGAAGAATTTCGAAGACTTCTGTAATTAATAATGAATGGATTCCGGAAGCAGCAACAAAAGAGAGGAAAGAACAACCATGAAGATACCTGATAATATTTACATGAATATATGCAAAGTATTTCAGGAAATATACAAGAATAAATTTGAACTGAATGAACTGAATATTGCCAATGTAGGCAGCCGTGGAAAAAATATGACATGCAGATACCGCATTACCATTCCGGAAAAAATGCAGAATATGACATTCTCCTACTATGATGCAGTTGTCTATGATGCGGTTTACACCCTGTACAGAGCAAACTGTTCCAAGTTTACCCTGACAGACCTGATCCGGGTAATGTCCGGAGATGAGAGAGTACGGTTTTACCGAACAAAAGACAAGGTACAGAAAAGAGAGCAGAGGCTTCGGGATTCTCTGGAAAAACTTCGAAATGCCACGATCACCATTGATTACAGTGAAGAAGTACAGATGCGTGAGCTGAAAGATGAGAAAGGCAAGCCACTGGAGGAAGGTTTCGTGGCAGATTATCTGGTTCCCGTAGCAGTAGAAAAAAACGGAAAAGCATACTGGTTCCTGGAAGGCAGGGAACTTCCGGTTTATAAATATGCGGAAGATATCGGACAGATGATCAGCGTGCCCCGGGAATTGCTTGATCCGGCAGTTCTCCTTAAAACCATGTTTCCGGATCCGGAATTTCAGGACAGTGAAGAAGGGAAAAAACTTCTGGAGAATGTAAAATTTTCAAGTACAGATGAGATGATACTCCTGAAAAGGATTCTGCTCCAGCGTCTTGAGATCATGAGAAATTCCAGAAACAGTGCAGATGGCAGGCGGATTCGCTATTATTCCGTAAAAAAAGAAGAGGGAATCCTGCCCATGGCAGGCATTTACAGAGAAAATTTTGAGCAGGATATCCGATTTGTCAGCGACCGGGGAAAAGTACGGTTTGAGAGCCGGGGCTGGAAGAATAAAGTACACGCGGTAAACAAAAAGCTGTGTGCGATCCTGGATATCTACAAAAAATGCGGTTATGTGACAGAATACGAGCTTTTACGAAACGAACCAAGATCTCTGGTGAGAGGACTGGAGATCCTGGGAGAGATTAAAAGGGTGGAGCTTGGGAAAAACAGGAAAACAGAAATATCTGCGGAAAAAACTGCAGAAGTGAAATGATATTTATGCTATAATCTTCCACAGTAAACAAAGAAAGGAGAAGGGAGAGAGTGGAGTGTGTAAAATGCTCCGAAGAGTAACTGATAACAGTATAAGATAAACAAAGGAGCAAAAATGAGTGAAAAAACAAAACCTCAGGTAACTGCGGCGGATGATGATTATTCCATGGAAGCGGTGCCGGAGAGTGCTCGAAAAGGTTTCCGCAGCATGTTTTTTGTAATGCTGGGATTTACATTCTTTTCTGCAAGTATGAGTGTGGGCGCAAAGCTTGGAAACGGACTGGATCTGAATGGATTTGCGGCAGCCTGTGTCATTGGAGGCGTGATCCTGTCTGCATATTGCGGGATCCTGGCGTATATTGGTTCTGATACGGGAATGAGCATGGATCTTCTGTGCAGAAGAGCTTTTGGAAAAAAAGGCTCTTATCTTTCTTCGCTGGTACTTGGGCTGACACAGATCGGATGGTTCGGCGTCGGCGTTGCCATGTTTTCGATTCCTGCCGCAGAATTGCTTGGGATCAATAAATGGGTGCTGACGATCATCGCAGGCCTTCTGATGACCATTACAGCAGCCACAGGAATGAAAGCACTGGAGATCGTAAGTACGATCTCTGTACCTCTGATCGTGATCCTGGGTGTATATTCCATGGTGACAGCGGCAGCAGATGGAGGCGGCCTGGCAGCAGTATTTAACCAGTCTGTGGGATCGATCACCCTGTTTACAGGCGTTGGATATGTCATCGGATCTTTTATTTCCGGTGGTACAGCTACCCCGAATTTTATCCGTTTCGCGAAGAACAACAAGGTTGCGGTATGGACGACGGTGATCGCATTTTTCCTTGGAAATACTCTGATGTTCTGCTTTGGAGCCATTGGTGGTGCATTTACCGGAAAAGACGATATCTTTTATGTCATGATCGCACAGGGCCTTGCGATTCCGGCGCTGATCGTGCTGGGAGCCAATATCTGGACAACCAACAACAATGCACTGTACACTGGCGGCCTTGCAATCTCCAATATCACAAACGCCCGTATGAAACTGGCGACCTGTATTTCCGGTGTGATCGGTACAGCACTTGCAATCTGGCTGTACTATAATTTTACAGGATGGCTGAATATCCTTAACTGTGCCCTGCCGCCCATCGGTATCACAGTGATCCTGGATTTCTTCCTTCGACGTGACAAGTACAAAAACGGACAGAATGAGCCGCTTCAGACAGTGAACTGGTTTAATATTGCAGGTGTGATCGTAGGAGCCATTGCGGCAAACCTGATCCACGCAGGAATCGCGGCAGTAAATGCCATGGTGGTAGCCGCCGTGTTCTATCTGATCGGTTATGCGGTATCTGGCAAAAAATAAAAAACGGCAAAAACTATAAGTTCGTAAACAGTTATTAAAACTACAGTGCAGAAGGAAGAGACAGAAGAAGACACCGGTAAAAAAGATCCGGAAAAAACAGCACAAAACAAAGCCGCCGGCAGGTAGAGATCACTCACCTGCCGGCGGCTTTTTGTCACAGGGACAGCTTAAAAGTCTTTTGGAGACATTGCAAGATATTCATAAGATGGCTGGAAATCGTGTCCGTTGCACTGTCGGTAATACTGGGTAAAAATACGCTCCATGATATTGGGAATCTGTGTTTCCACAGGTTCAAACAGTATGATGAGATACTGCATGGAACTGTAACGCGTACAGATATCCACACGCCGGATCTTCTGCCGGATCGCCTGTTCCATATATTCCAGTGTCTGCTCAATGGCTTCGATATCAGGGACAGTATCCACAAGGGTTTCGATGGTGACCATTACCAGATAACATTTGCACTGGCTGTGGGTGATAAGCTGGCTCATATATTCATACTGACGTGCAAAATCCCGGTAATTCAGGTCAAGAGCACCAACGTAGGTGCCACTTTTGCGGAGGGAATCTGCCACCAGTTCCAGATTTTTTCCCATACTGGAGGCCGCAAGAGTCCGGCGGTCGATCTGCTGGTAGAAGAAGAACTGGTTCTTACCATTTTGTTTCACGTAATACAGTGCTTTGTCTGCTTTGGAATAGCAGTCCTCAAAGGAATCGCCGGTATTGCACAGGCACAGTCCTGCGGACAGTGTGGCAAAACGGATCTCCGGATCACTGGTAGTGACAGCGTGGAATTTCCGGAACAGATCACTCATCTGCAAAGAAATGGAATCCGGATCTGTATCCGGAAGGAACATCAGGAATTCATCGCCGCCAAGCCGGCAGGAAATTCCCTGATCTGCCCGTTTCTGAAGCAGTTTTCCGAGACATTTCAGGGCACGGTCACCGGCTTTGTGACCATAGATATCATTGATCTTTTTCAGGTTATCCATATCGAGGAATACCAGACAGCCATTATGTTTCTGCATAAATTCCGCAGTCAGACGTTCGCCCAGGTTACGTATGGGAAGACCGGTAAGCAGATCGTAGCTTTTGGCATCTTCCTGGCTTTTTATGGTGGCCATTACGTCGGAGATGAATTTGCTGACAGTCAGCTGCATATTTGGAAGATTATAGGTGTCAGGTTCTTCCTGAGAGGGATCCCACTGTGGAAGCTGATTTTCATCGATCAGCCGCAGGAAGATGTCAGTGATCTCCGGGTCGAACTGTGTGCCGCGGTTTTTGCGTAATTCTTCGTAAATAACTTCCGGTGGAAGTGCATTACGGTAAATACGGCGGGAGTTCATGGCATCGTAACTGTCCGCGACGGCCACGATCCGGGCATGGATGGGAATTTCTGTTCCGGCCAGTCCGTCCGGGTAGCCTTTTCCATCATAGCGTTCGTGATGGCTTCTGGTGACTTCTGCTACGTGTGGGATCAGGGTTACATCTTTGAGGATTTCATCACCAATAATGGTGTGCTTCTTTATAAGGTTGTACTCATCATCGGTCAGCTGTGCCGGCTTGTTCAGGATCGGATCCGGGATACCGATCTTTCCGATGTCGTGCATGTGAGCCGCTCGTTTCAGATCCAGGATCTCCTCCGGTGTCCAGCCAAGTTCCTTCGCGATCAGTGCCGCATATTGGGCAACACGG
>CAVEKJ010000008.1:14321-17762 GCA_963616205.1 Prevotella sp. | reverse complement strand
CGGTAGGAATGGCCGCGGGTATATTCGTCTTTTGCCTCGATGGTGGTGGAAAGCGTCTGCATCATCTGGAGAGACATTTTTTCATTCTGCTTCTGACTTTTGCGGATCTCGACCTGTTGACGTTTCAGCTCCATATCCTGGACATTTTTGATCGACCGTATAATATTTACAAAAAGCAGGATCAGCATACCTGCGCCAATAAAAAGTCCTGACAGCAGAGTGACAAAATATACGGAAACCGCTTCAATGGAAACACACACGATTGCTGCCAGCAGGCCAATGAGCAGAAGCCGGTCGGCCTTATTCTTTCCGGTGCGTATATACTGGAAAAGATGTATGAATACGATGGCAAAAGTTATCGCCAGGATCGCCTGTCCCACAGGCAGAGTTTCAATATAATCTGCAATACCGGCTACAGTCAGAATGGAACAGACTGCAAAGTTTATCACTGCAATGCTGCCCAGGCAGACGGAAAACTTATGATGCAGCCCTTTCTGAATGCTGTCCGCATAAAAAAGGATCGGGAGCGGACACAGAAGGATCATAACGAAGCACAGAGAACCAAGGGCGGAGGCGTTGGGAACCAGGATCTGCCGGAGTTTGGACTCACCCAGCATCCATACAGCGCCCATGACCATGCACCATCCAAGATATTCCATATCAAAGCTTGTGTGGTAAACGATTCCAAGGGCAAAGCTGAAGAGGATCGTAACGATCCCGGCAAACAGGATGAAAAACGCAATATAAGTTTCCAGTCCGTATTTGCTGAAAATCTGTATCCAGATATCGGATCTGTCCCCACAGTAGATGGTATTGACAACGCCGGTATAGTTGGATGTGTAAGTGGTCAGTTCAATGCGGAGTTCTTTGCCTGCGTCGGAAGCGTAGACCGGACAGAAAATATAGCGGCTGGCGGAATTTTTGCCGACCAGACGTGTTTTACGTGTGGAATAGCTGGTCCGAAGCGTATTTCCTACATAAAAGTCCACATCCTGCAGGGAAGAACGGATGGCAAAGGTTGTTTCGGTAAGATCATCGGGAAGCTGTATGGTGAGGACCATTGTATCACCGACCGGAACCTGGTAAGTTCCTGGAACGGATATCTCCTGGGTAGTTCCATCCGGTTTCTGCCAGGTAATGGTGCCGGAATAGATCACAGAGCCTGTGGCGGAATCCGAAGAACGTTCATCCGGACCAAAGATCTGCATAAAAAGGAACCAGCCAAGGATGGCAAACATCAGGATATAAAAGAAATATCTTTTTCCCTGGTTAAAGGTTTCGGCTTTTTCTTTCATGGCAATCTCCTTACAGGGGATTTACGGAGTTATAAATTGAAAAATCCCTTTATGCCATTATAGCAGACCAGGGTGAAAAAATCAGTACAAACAGGCACAGACGGATATTTTGGTAAGATTTTACCAAATCAATTTATAGACAAATGGAAAGTTCTGGGTTACTATATAATGTATATGGAAAACATATCAGACAGATAGGAATAGCCAGAGGTTTTCTGTATGCTCTTGGGACTCAATTGACAATTTGGACAGAATTTACTGGCGGGAGATCAAAAAGATGGAAAATAGTTGATGACTGTGGACCATCTTTTATTTTGCAGATTATTGTAGGGTGGAATCACAGTTATGATATATGCGGTTTTACTATGTGATAAAGAATGGACAATAAAGAGAATACAGAGATGCGTATCAGAACTATCTTTTCATCAGGGGATCGTCTGCCTGAAATGGTGGAAGATGCGGATGAGCTTACGCAAAACGATGAGGAACTTTATTCCCTGTCACTGGCATTTACGGAGTCGGGAATGACGTTATCTGCACTGGTGCAGCGTTTTGAGGAGGGGAATCTGGTAGTCCTTTCACATGTTCAGAATGATGCGGAGTTTATTTAATTTAACAATGAATATCCGGATCTGGTGGAGTGGGCACAGGATCATCTGGACGGGATCTATCATAACGAATATTTTCAGATCCAGAAGCTGAACAATCAGCTGATCGATTCCCAGAGAGCACTGATCCGCAGCAAACGCAGCCTGGAGATGGCGCTTTCCGAGAACCAGAAGATTAATGAAAAGATCACTCTTGCCAGACAGGCAGCAGAGAGGGCAAACCGGTCAAAAACAGAATTTCTGGCCAATATGAGCCATGATATCCGTACACCGATGAATGCCATCGTAGGCCTGACGAAACTTATGCAGCATAGCCTGAATGATCCGGAAATCTTAAGCGGTTATATCCGGAAACTGCAGTCTTCCAGTGAATATCTGTTGTCGCTGATCAATGATATCCTGGATATGAGAAAGATCGACCAGGAGGAGATCAAGCTGTTTGAAGAATCTGTGGATCTCCGGGAGCTGATACGAAACTGTATGGAAATCCTGGAGGCAAGGGCAGGAGAAATGGCGATCGAGCTGGATACATCCGGTTTGGATGGCTTTGAGGCAAGCCGCAGGATCCGCAGCATGAAACGCCCGGATGCGGCAAAGATACCGATCATCGCACTGACTGCCAATGCGTTTGCGGAAGATATCACAAAATCAATAGCAGCCGGAATGGATGCCCATATCACCAAGCCGATTAATGGAGAAAAACTAAAAGAATGTATCTTGCACCTGCTTGTCAGTCGGTAAGTGGGGATAGGAGGAAGAAGCATGAGTAAGATCGTAAATATCACATCAAAAGAGGATAAAGATCAGAAACTTCAGGACATTGCAAATTCACTGGAAGAGCTGAAGGACGTGATGGCTGAAGTGATAGATGCCTATGAGGAAGAGAATGCGGACAGCCGGAAGATGGATACGCTGACAGAGGCTCTGGACGCTCTGGAGGACGCTTACGAGGCTGTTAATGACGTACTGCTGGAGGAAATATGATCATGCAGTATAAAGTCCTGCGAATAGAGGAAGACATGGATTTTGGCTGTGAAGAACGGCAGCCTGGAGAGCCGCTTATGTCGATCGTTCTGTTGGAAGATGAAAACGGGAACGAAATAAGTCTGCGGCATGATGACGGCCTTCTGTATGAAAGAGATATCAATGAGGGAGATCAGGTTACTGTAGATGAGCAGCGTCAGCTGCGGAAGGTGAAAGCCTGAAAAATATAAAACTATATAGAATTTTGTAAAACAGCCGCCTATGTTTCACGTGAAACATATGGCGGCTGTTTCATGGTCAGGACGGGAAAAAAGCACTGAAAACGTTTGCAAAAAAATTCCGTTGGACATTCTTGACAGTTTTACGGAGAATAAGTAAAGTATAACGTGAATGCAAATCGACGGAACCGGGTGTGGCTGAAGTATCCGCCGGATTATGAAAGAACTGATCACGAAAGAAAGGAAATATAATATTGAAGAAAAAAGCATTTAAGGCAGCGTTTCCGTATACTTTGCCAATCTGTGTGGGATTTCTTTTTCTGGGAATGTCTTATG
>CAVEKJ010000008.1:0-14311 GCA_963616205.1 Prevotella sp. | reverse complement strand
GTCTTATGGATTTATGATGCGCAGTAAGGGATTTTCCTTCGTGTATCCATTGTGCATGAGCTTTTTTATTTATGCGGGATCCATGGAATTTGTTACGGCAAACCTGCTTTTATCAGCATTTAATCCGGTGTATGCGTTTTTCCTGACGCTGATGGTAAATGCGAGACATCTGTTTTATGGAATCTCCATGCTGGAAAAATATAAGAATACCGGATGGAAGAAGTTTTATCTTATTTTTGGAATGTGTGACGAGTCGTTTACCGTGAACTGTACGGTAGATCCGCCGGAAGGTATAGACCGTGGCTGGTTTATGTTTTTTGTCAATGCGCTGAATCAGTTTTACTGGGTGGCAGGTGCCATTTCCGGTGCACTTCTGGGGTATGTGATCCATTTCAACACAAAAGGTATTGATTTTGTTATGACCGCGCTGTTTGTTGTTATGTTCATCAACCAGTGGGAAGAGACAGAAGATCATAAACCGGCACTGGTAGGCGTTATATGCTCTGTGATCTGCCTGATAGTCTTTGGAAGCGGGAATTTTATCCTTCCGGCTATGGCATCGATCATCTTGTGCTTCCTGGGAATGAAGAAGTATGATGAGAAGCAAAAGAAAGAGAGTATGCAGGAATCGGGAGAATCTTCGCTGTAACAGTTTAACCAAATGCGGATGATTTTATCTGCTTGACCCGAATCAAGGAAGGCCCCTGCGGAGGTGCGAAAAGTAATAAGCAGAAGGTGGGGACTTGTTTGCATAGGAGGAATAATGAATGACGATGACAATAACACAGCAGATCATAACCGTTGCCGTGGTGGTTCTGGGAACAATGACAACGCGATTTCTGCCGTTTATCATCTTTCCGGAGGGAAAAGAACCACCGGCGGTGATCAACTATCTGGGAAAGGTACTGCCGTATGCAGTGATCGGATTGCTGGTGGTGTTCTGTCTGAAAGATGTACCAGAAAGTACTCATTATGGCTTACCGGAGCTGATCGCCATATTGTTTATCGTGGTGCTGCATAAATGGAAGAAGAGTACATTGCTGAGTATCGGCGGCGGAACCGTGCTTTATATGGTGCTGGTGCAGACGATATTTGGATAGGCAACAGAACAGACAATAGACAGGAAAATATGAAAAGAAGAAAATAAGAGATAAGGAAGGCAGGATACGATGAAAAGTATCCTGCCTTTTTTGCATCATGGGTACAGAACGGGGCCGGGGTGCTTAAGGCGAATCGTAGCAGGTGGAAAATCCAATCCTGCGAGAGGAGTTTTTCTGTAAGAGGGATTCTTTTTTATCAGATAAGGTAAGTTTCCAACAGATCGCAGAAAGCAATATCCATAAAAATAGCTGTGAAAATAACGGTGTAAGTGCAAAAAACGAGTATGTCCGCAATGCACGTACAAATGTATTTCTTTGTTACTGAAAAATATGGCGAAATTATGCTAAAAATAGGTGAAAACTGTAGCGGTAACTTAACCGGATCGGGGAAGTCCTGATAAATTGCGGAGCAGTTATTCTGTGTAGAGCTATATAGTGAATGAGGATGATCTTATCCGCTTGACTGAAATCAAAAGCGATGGCGAATACGGATAATCTTATCCTGGTATATTCTGGATTCGGGCTGTGTAATGAGCCCGGATACTGATCATTTCGCCGTGCTGGTGACTTCGGATCTTTTTATGGCATGTTACGGAAATAACAAAAATGAGTAACTTTTGCGCTTATAATGGAAGAGAAAACGCCAAGATACCATGTGGTTTTATGAGCGTAAATACCGGTATTTCAAGAGTTTACACCGGACACACATTGAATGCATGAAATATCATAAAATGTGAATAAATTAACACATGATTTTAAAAAATATACTCAAAATATAACCATACAATATTGACAAAAACAAAAATAAATGATAATATGTGACCAGAACAAAACGAGAACGACAGAAATTTATGAAACAGAAAATAAAAGAGATAAATACGAAAGGGGTATCTTAAAAATGGCTGAGATCAAAAAAATGGGTTACTGTGTAAACGGTGAGTGGAAAGAGTCAAAAGCAGAGAAATACATGGATGTTACAGATTCCAGTACAGGTGAGGTAATCGCACAGGTTCCATGCTGTACACCGGATGAGGTTGAGGAGGCGATTGCTTCCGCACAGGCTGCATTCCCGGCATGGTCTTCACTTTCTCTGGCTAAGAGACAGCAGTATATGTTCAGATGGAGAGACGTTCTTTATGCTCACAAAGAAGAGCTTTCCGTACTTTGTGCAAAAGAACTTGGAAAGAACATCAAAGAGGCAAGAGGTGATGTTCAGAAAGCAATCGAGCCTACAGAAGAGGCATGTGCATTGCCTACAATGATCCAGGGCGATGCTGCAATGCAGGTAACAACAGGATATGACACAGCTACATATCGTAAACCACTTGGAGTAACTGCTGGTATTGTTCCGATGAACTTCCCTGCAATGATCCCATGGGGCTGGATGGTTCCGCTTTCCATCGCATGTGGAAATACAGTAGTACTGAAAGCAAGCTCCCAGACACCACTTACATCTATGAGAATCATGGAGCTCTTCTATACAGAAGGCGGATTCCCGAAAGGTGTTGTAAACCTTGTAACCTGTAGCCGTGTAGAGGCTGATATCCTTCTTACAGATGAGAGAGTAAAAGCCGTTACATTTGTAGGAACAACAGGCGTTGGTAAACAGGTATATTCCAAAGCAGCAGCTCATGGCAAACGAGTTCAGGCACAGTGTGAGGCAAAGAACCATGCACTTGTACTTGAGGACTGCAACCTTGAGGCTACTGTTAACGCGATCATCAACTCCACATATGGATGTGCTGGTATGAGATGTATGGCTCTTCCGGTTGTATGCGTACAGGAGAGCATCGCAGATGAGTTTGTTGCACTTCTTAAGAAAAAAGCCGAAGCTATGAAACTTGGATGTGCATATGATGAAGATACAGATCTTGGTCCTGTAGTAAACGCAGGCCACAAGGAGAAGATCTGCAACTGGATCCAGAAAGGTATCGATGAGGGCGCAGAGCTTGTTCTTGACGGACGTAATGTAGTAGTTCCGGGATATGAGAAGGGATTCTTCGTAGGACCGACAATCCTTGACCATGTAACACCTGAGATGACAGTCGGAAACCGTGAGATCTTCGGACCGGTAACCTGCATCAAACGAGTAAAAGATTATGAGGAAGGCATCGCGATCATGAATGCCAACCCATTTGCAAATGGTTCCTGTATCTTTACACAGAGCGGATATTACAGCCGTAAATTCGCTATGGAGACAGACGGCGGTATGGTAGGAATCAACGTAGGTATCCCGGTTCCTACAGCATACTTCCCATTCTCCGGAAACAAAGATTCCTTCTTTGGTGATCTCCACGTTCTCGGAAAAGACGGCTATCGTTTCTTCACAAGAGCAAAAACAGTTACAACACACTGGTTCGATGAAGCAGCTGGAAAGAGAAAAGTTGGAACATGGGAAGGAAGTACTGAGGCATAAAAAAGCTTCGTGAATAAATCCATGAAACTGTAAGGCAGACCGCTAAGGTCTGCCTCTCAGATAAAATCCTCTAATGAAATGAGCATATTCAAAAAAGGTGCATCTGCCGAAAACTCGCGGCAGATGCACCTTTTTTGTGTTTTGATTTTTTTGAAGATCAGTCGCTGGTCATAACACGGATGCCGTGTTCCTGGCAGAACGTGTCATATTCTTCCGGAAGAGTCTGGTCTGTTACGATCGCATCCAGTTTTTCCATTGGAGAATAGGTCATAAGTGAGATCCGACCGAACTTGGAATGGTCTGCAAGAAGGATCATGCTGTTGGCATTCTCCGCAATGGCTTTCTTGGTGATGTATTCTTCTGCGCTGGCGTTGGTAAGTCCGCTCTTCATAGTTACGCCTGTGCAGGCCATAAAAGCCATGGAAATGTTGTAAGTCTGCAGATAATCGTTAATGTCCGGTCCTGTGAAAGACAGTGTCTTACGGTTCAGTCTTCCGGGAACGGAGATGATATCCAGGTTCGGGTAGGATGCTGCCTTGTTGAAGATAAGCAGGCTGTTGGTAAGGATGGTGCAGTGCTTATCTGCAATAAAATCAACCAGGTTCAGGCAGGTTGTACCGGTGTCGATGTAAATAGTGTCGTCTTCTGCCACAAGTTCTGCGGCACGGCGGCAGATTTCCTTCTTTTCTTCTGGAAAACGTCCGCCACGCTCTTCGTAAGACAGAAGTGGAAGGGTCTGTGGAGTCTCAAGTGCTGCGACACCACCGTATACTTTCATGATACTGCCGCGCTTCAGAAGGATATCGACATCTCTTCTGATGGTGTTTTTGGATACGTTGAATTTCTCACATAATGTATCGAGAGAAGCGTTCTTATGCTCCAGCACATATTCTTCGATCATGTCCAGTCGCTGTGATTTCATAGAGGTCTACCTTCTTTCTATTGGTTAAGTCTTGGTTATATTTTATCATAAAAGAAGGCGGAGATAAAGTGTTTTTATGCGAACATACCAAAAAAATTGAACGCAGATCCTGCAAAGACCTGCGTTCAGACGAACCTGATATTGGTGTATTACAAATGGTTATTTTATACCAGAAATTATTTTCCGAAAAACAGCTCCATATCTTCTTCTACACTGTTAATTCCCGCAATGCCAAAATTGTTAACCAGAATTTTGGTTACATTTGGAGAAAGGAAGGCTGGCAGTGTTGGTCCCAGGTGGATGTTTTTTACCCCAAGGGAAAGGAGCGCCAGGAGAACGATCACGGCTTTCTGTTCATACCAGGCAATGTTGTAGATGATCGGAAGCTCATTGATATCTTCAAGGCCAAAAACTTCCTGAAGTTTCATGGCGATCACTGCAAGAGAGTAGGAATCGTTGCACTGGCCAGCATCCAGAACACGGGGGATGCCGTTGATATCTCCAAGGTTCAGTTTATTGTAGCGATATTTTGCACAGCCTGCGGTGAGGATGACGGCGTCTTTTGGGAGAGTCTGGGCAAAATCGGTGTAGTAGCTTCTGGATTTTGCGCGGCCGTCGCAGCCTGCCATGACTACAAATTTACGGATGGAACCAGATTTCACGGCTTCTACGATCTGGTCTGCCAGGGCGATTACCTGATTGTGGGCAAAACCGCCGACAATCTCACCATGTTCGATTTCTGTGGGAGCTGCACAGCGCTTGGCGTGGCTGATGATCTGGGAGAAATCTTTTTTGCCGTCAGGCCCCGGTGTAATGTGGGTGCAGCCTGGATAGCCGGTGGCACCTGTGGTGTAGATCCGGTCTTTGTAGCTGTCCTTTGGAGGAACGATGCAGTTGGTGGTCATGAGGATGGGGCCGTTGAAGCTTTCGAACTCTTCCTTCTGTTTCCACCAGGCATTTCCGTAGTTGCCTGCAAAGTTTGGATATTTTTTAAATGCAGGATAGTAATGGGCAGGAAGCATCTCGGAGTGGGTGTAAATGTCAACGCCGGTTCCCTGTGTCTGTTCAAAGAGCATTTCCAGGTCATGAAGGTCGTGGCCGGAAACCAGGATTCCGGGATTTTTGCCGGTGCCGATGTTTACTTTTGTGATTTCCGGATTGCCAAAAGTTTCGGTGTTGGCCTGGTCAAGAAGTGCCATGCCACGGACACCGAATTTTCCGGTTTCCAGAGTGAGAGCAGTCAGCTCCTCTGCGGTGAGACTGTCGTCCAGAGTTTTTGCCAGAGTGCTCTGGATAAAAGCATCCAGTTCCGGATCTTCGTGGAGAAGAGCGTTTGCGTGGCTGGTGTAGGCGCAGAGTCCTTTGAGGCCGTAGGTGATCAGCTCACGGAGGCTTCGGATGTCCTCGTTCTTTGTGGCGAGAACGCTGGTGACGTATTCCATGGAATCGTAGTCGGCGGGACTTTCCGGGTGCCAGAGTGCGGCAGCTGGAAGGCCTTTTCTGTCAGAGAGCTGTGCAAGAAGCTGTTCTTTGGCAGAGAGGGTTTCGCTGATCTTTGCGATGATGGAATCTTTGTCAAAATTTGCGTTTGTGATGGTGGTGAAAAGGTTCTGGATCACCATGTGGTTGATGTCTGACGGGATTTCCCGGCCTTCGGCCCGAAGTGCGGTGGTGATGGCAGAAAGTCCTTTTGTGACATAAACGAGAAGATCCTGCATAGCGGCTACGTCAGGTTTTTTGCCGCAGACACCGGAGATGGTGCAGCCGGAACATCCGGCGGTTTCCTGACACTGATAACAAAACATTTTTGGTTCCATAATGTATACCTCCTGTGGTAAGTGGTGGTCTTTGAAATGCAGACCTGCTTTTTTATTGTGATTGATTCTGAAATTTTTATCCCTGAAGTCGTTGGAAAAATGACAGATAGCAGTGTCCTCAGATATAAATCCCTGTGTCAGACTGAAACTCTGGTGTCAGAGAGGAATGGATCTGATATGAAATACGGATCTGGATATCTGGTATGTTTTCAGGTGATGGAGAAAGGATAGCATGTTTTTTCCAGAAAATCGGTAACATATGGTACGAAAAAAAGACCTTGACGGAATTCTTTTTTGAGTGTAATATGAAAACGGTTTTCAAATTCAAATTGACAGAACGATGCAAAAAAGAGAGTGAGAATATATGGAAGAAAAAATAAAATACAGTACCAGGCAGCAGAAGGTGATCCTGGAGTGTCTGCAGGAGTATGGAGATCAGTTTTATACCATTGACCAGTTTATGGACATTCTCCGTGGAAAAGAGATCCAGATTGGAAGGACGACTGTGTACAGAGGTCTGGAGCGTCTGCAGAAAGAGGGCGCAGTGCTGAAGGTTCCGTCTGTGGAAGGAGCACCGGCTCAGTATCGGTTTATCCGAAATGAAGAACGGAAGAATTATGGTAAGCTGGTGTGCCTGGAGTGCGGACATACCATTCCGCTTCAGTGTGGATGCATTGACCATTTTGTGGGACATGTGCTGGATGAGCACGGGTTTGAGATCGACCAGAGCCGGACGATCTTTTATGGATATTGTGACAGCTGTCGAAGAAAGAAGTGATTTCTGGAGCGGAACAGTTGGGAAGTTGTTGTGCCTGACAGAGCCGGGAGTGGGAACAGATGGGCCGTGCTCGTGTGGAGTGTGAATGCGAATGGCTTATGTGATGACTGTCAGGCAGGAGGTTAGAAAAATGAAATTTAGCAGAGGAAAGATAGCGGCGGCAGCGGTTCTGGTGGTGACGCTCTTTGTGGTCGGTGGAGTGACTGGGTATGGTCTGCACAGAGCCCAGGCCGGCGGGCAGACTTTTTCCGATGATGGCAGGCTGAAGGTGATGGCCAGTTTTTATCCCATGTATGATTTTGCCCGGAAAGTGGGTGGCGATAAGGTTCAGGTGAAGGACATGGTTCCGGCAGGAACGGAGCCTCATGACTGGGAACCTGCGGCAACAGACATCCGAAATCTGGAAGATGCGGATGTTTTTGTTTACAATGGCGCAGATCTGGAACACTGGGCGGAGGATGTGCTGCACACCCTGGAGAATCAGGATCTGGTAGTGACGGAGGCATCGGACGGCGTGGAGCTTCTGGATGGAGGTCATGACCATACTCATGGTGACAGCGGGAAAGACCCTCATGTCTGGTTGGACCCCATGCGGGCAAAGCAGGAAATGGAGCATATTAAGGATGCTTTTGTGAAAGCTGATCCGGAGAATGGGGATTATTATGAAGCGAATTATGAGAAATATGCCGGTAAGTTTGATGCGCTGGATGCGGAATTCCGGGATGGACTGAAAGATACAAAAAGCCGGGATATCATCGTGGCCCATGAAGCTTTCGGGTATCTGTGCAATGCCTACGACCTGAAGCAGCTGGCCATCGAAGGCCTGACACCGGATTCCGAGCCTGATCCTGCCAAGATGCAGGAAGTGATCGAGTATGCGAAAAAATACGACATCCATACCATATTTTTCGAGGAACTGGCAAGCCCCAAGGTGGCGAAGACAGTGGCGAAAGAAGTGGATGCGGTGACAGCTGTGCTGAATCCCATTGAGGGATTGAGTGAAGAAGATATAGAAGCCGGCGAGGATTATTTTTCTGTGATGAGGAAGAATCTGGCGGCATTGCAGAAGGCGCTGAACTGAAGGTGCAAGGCAGCAGTTGGCTGTTCTGAAAGAGAGACAGGAAGAGGGGAGCTTTATGGGAATTTTAATAGAAAATCTTTCGTTTCACTATACAGGGACACCTGTGCTGGATAAGGTGAACCTTAAGATAGAGGATGGGGATTATGCCATTCTTACCGGTGAAAACGGAAGCGGAAAAAGTACGTTTCTGAAGCTTCTTCTGGGGGAGCTGAAAGCCCAGGAGGGAAGCATTAAAGTAAATGGAAAAGATATTTCTGCCACATTCGGAAAGGGAGATCTGGGATACGTTCCGCAGAACAGTATCAGCAGAAACCAGAATTTTCCGGCGACGGTAGAAGAGATCATGATGACAGGGGTATATTCTTCTTCATGGAAAGCGCGTTTCCAGATGAAAAAAGAAATTCCACGCCTGAAAGCCGCGCTTGCGGAGATGGAAATGGAGGAATTTTGGAAAAGAAGGATCGGAGATCTTTCCGGCGGGCAGCAGCAGAGAGTTATGCTGGCCCGTGCGCTGGTGGGAAATCCGAAGATTTTGATCCTGGATGAACCGACAACCGGTATGGATACCGTTTCTGTGAAAACGCTGGCCCGTGTTTTAAAGAAACGAAATGAAGAGCAGGGGCTGACCATTCTTATGGTCACTCATGGAAATTCCAGTGAGTTTAAAGGCGCCAACCGGTTTTTCCGGGCGGAAGATGGGAGGATTGACGAGGTATGAGTATTTTACAATATGGATTTATGCAGAGGGCTTTTCTCGTAGGAATTCTTCTGGCAGTGATCACGCCATGCATCGGGATCACCATTGTGCTGAAGCGGATGTCCATGATCGGAGATGCACTTTCCCATTCTTCCCTGGCAGGCGTTGTGCTGGGACTGATCCTGGGAGTGAATCCGGTGGCTGGTGCGGTAGTGATGTGTATTGTGGCGGCGCTTGGAATTGAAGCTATCCGCAAAAAAATTCCACGGTATTCCGAGGTGGCAATCTCCATTGTAATGTCCGCCGGGATCGGACTTGCCGGTGTGCTGTCCGGTTTTGTGGAAAATGGCGCAAGTCTGAACAGCTTTTTATTTGGAAGCATTGTGTCTATCAGTGAAGGAGAGCTGGCGCTGGTAGTTGTGATCAGTGTGCTGGTTCTGGGAGCTGTGCTGTTTTTTTACAGAGAGCTGTTTTATATTGGGTTTGATGAAAATGCGGCAAGGATCTCCGGGGTTTCCGTGCGGAATATCAATTTCCTGTTTACGATCCTGACGGCGCTGACCGTTTCCATTGCGTCACGTACGGTGGGAACGCTGATCGTTTCTTCCATGCTGGTAGTTCCCATAGCCTGCGGCATGCAGATGGCAAAAAGCTATAAGGGTACGCTTGTGTGCGGTATCATTGTGGCGGTGTGTACTACGATCATCGGACTTTTTCTTTCTTATTATGCAGGGCTGAAACCGGGTGGAATGATTGTTCTTCTTGAGGTTGCATGGTTTGTGGTTGTGATGGCTGTGAAAAGTTTTAACAAATAAAACACATTTTTCCCACAAAGTAAACACAATTAAACCCTATACTTTGAAGCATCAAAAGGAAACAGAGAAGAAATTTTTCCAGGGAGGGACTTAATCATGAATAACAACAGAAAATTAAAAATAAAGAAAATGATGAAGAAAGGTGCAACCATCAGCCTGTGTGCAGTACTTGCAGGTGGCATTGGAGTTGGCGCATATGAAGGGATAAATTACTTCTCCGGTACACAGTCTGTACAGGCTGCAACCGACAGCTCCGAGAAACTGACTCTTATGAAATCTGAGAAAAAATCCGAGGACAGCGAAGATGCAACTGAGACAAAATCTTCCGATACAAAGGGCAGCCTGGATGTATCAGATGTTGCTGAGGAGGCAATGCCTTCTGTAGTTGCCATCACAACCAAGTCTGTTCAGGAAGTTCAGAATTATTACAGTATGTTCGGTTCTCAGTATGCACCGAGCCAGGAGCAGGAGGTCGAGGGAAGCGGTTCCGGTATCATTATCGGTAAAACAGATTCCGAGCTTCTGATTGCGACAAACTATCATGTCGTAGATGGTGCGGATACATTATCCGTTGCTTTTGTAGATGGTAATGCTTATGAGGCTACTGTGAAGGGCTTTGATGAAAACCAGGATCTTGCAGTTGTTTCCGTTGCAACGAAGGATGTTTCCGATGATACTATGGATGCCATTTCTGTTGCAAAGATCGGAAGTTCTGATGACCTGAAGATCGGTGAGCAGGTTGTTGCCATTGGTAATGCTCTTGGCTATGGACAGTCTGTTACAACTGGTATCGTCAGTGCGAAAAACCGTAAAACAGATTCTTCAGGACAGATTGAGTCCAGTGATTCTAACGATAACAGCAGCAGTATCAATAAAGGTGTAAACTTAATCCAGACAGATGCAGCTATCAACCCTGGTAACAGTGGTGGTGCGCTTCTGAATATGGATGGTGAGGTTGTTGGTATCAACTCTTCCAAACTTGCTTCTACTGAGGTTGAGGGTATGGGTTATGCCATTGCGATCTCTGATGTTGCGGATTCTCTTGAGAATATGATGAATGCGAAAGCAAGAGATAAAGTGGATAATCATGGTATCCTTGGTATTACGGGCAGCACGGTAAGCAGTGAGGCTGTTCAGATTTATGGTATTCCGCAGGGTGTGTTTGTTTCTCAGGTAACTGAGGGTGGTCCTGCTGATGATGCGGGTATTACCAAGAATATGGTTATTACGGAGTTTGATGGTAAGACTATTACAAGTATTGACCAGCTGGTTGAGTTGCTTCAGTATTATGAGCCGAAGGAAAAGATTGATGTGGTTGTTGCTGTTCTGGATGGCAATGAGTATAAGGAGAAGACGCTTACTGTGAAACTTGGTAAGGATGACAGCTCCAGCAAGGATAGTTCTGACAGTCAGGACAGCCAGGACTCCCAGGATGCACAGGAGCAGGACGGACAGGATAGCTCTGAGCAGGGAGACGAGAATGCATTTGCGGATGATGGCCAGGCTAGTCTGTTCAGAGATTTTGAGCAGAATGGATTGCAGGACTGATTCAGGCACTCTGGTAAGAATTATGATATAGACGTAGATGAGCACATAAGATAAATATACGCATTAAAAAAAGAAAGGCTTCGTGGCTGACCCGGGATTGGGCGGCTGCGGAGTCTTTTTTTTGTGTGGGTGTGGATAAGGGACACCCTCAATAAATTTCCACACATACATACGATTCTTACCGTCCGAAACAACCAGCCCGGGAGGCGTGCACTCTCTGTCACTGGACTCTGCAGGAGGGGAGCTGTTTCTTAGGTGGTGGAAATCTGCGTTGTTTTTCAAAAGTTCGCTGTTTGAGCGAAGCGAGTTCGGACTTTTGGAAAACGCTTTTAGCAGATTTTCAGCGCCTTAGAAATCAGCCCCCGACGAAGCCCCAGCGACAGAGAGTGCACGCCTCCCGGGCGTCCCTTTTCGAACATCTCATTTCTGACATAAACAATATTATTGCATACGTAATCTCAGAAGTTCCCACCGGGAAGTCACATTAGTTTTGCGGAAGATATTCTGGAGATGTTTCTGCAAAGTATTTTCACGGATTCCAAGAGCCTGAGCAATTTCATCATTGTTGCGGTACTGGTAGATCTGCTCGGCGATCTGGAGTTCGCGGGCGGTGAGATGGTTGTCGGTTTTCAGATGATTGAGGGTTTGCTTAAGATCGTTGGTCTGGGGCTGTTTGTGGGTGATCTGGTAGAGGACGGCGTTTAAATGCATGCCAATAGCCTGAAGATAAAACATATCTTCATTGGTAAAGGGGCCGTCTTTTTCGGTGCGGAAGAGGGTGAGGATACCAAGGAGTTCCTGCTGGTAGACGCTGGCGTACTGCATGGAGTCGAAGATGTTGTATTTGCGGTAGCAGTGGACATAGAGTGGGGAGTTAAGGCGCTGCTGGTCTTCCAGGAGGTCACTTTCGCGAACGAGGCGTGGTTCGCGGGAGTGGAGGAGCCAGAGGAGGTGGTCTTCGTCTGCCACGCGCATGTATTCGTTTTCGGCTTCTGTGAAGGCTTCAGGGATGCAGATTGGGGTGGTGAGACGGATGGTGTCGGGGTCTTCTGTGGTTTCGTGGAGGAGGATGCTGGCGTAGCTGTAAGGGATCACCATTTTCAGGCGGAGGAGGAATTTTGCCTTGATCTCGTTGAGGCTGGTGCAGGTGTAGAGGTCGTAGATCATATCGTTGATCATGAGGAATGTGTTTTTTTCCATGGGTGTTCTCCTTTTCTTGAGGTATAGATATTCAGCTTGTGGTTATGAATATATAGCTGCAAATTATCGATTGTTCTGCCTGCATGTTTTGCGATAACCGGTATTGCGTTGCATGGCGAATATGGATCGTGGATATTCACTGGATTTGGTTGCTGGTTTCCTGGCTTTAGTTTTGTCGGATTATTTGAATTTAGTATACTATCAGATATACTTGAAATCAAGTATATCTACTTAAAAAGCATTAATTCTACTCCGGAAATTAAGCATTGTATCAGAGACTGAAAAATAATAGTATATCAGTATCAAAAAAATAAAAACACGAAACGTACGATGGTGTATTTATTGCAGATCCTGCAATGAATGCGCCATTTTTTGTTTCAGAAAAAATTGTAAATGCGAAGGGGCATATCCGCTGGGAGGGTGTGCCTCTTTGTTTTTGCAGAGAGAAAGGGGAGAACAAAATGAATACGGGTCTGATAGCGATTATTATTTTTCTGGTTATTGTCGTTGGTGCTATTGCTACCAGGAGATGCGTGGAGTTTCTGATCGGAGGTTCGCTTCTGGCGGCTGCTTTTGTTTATGGGAAGGATTTTCTGCCGCAATGGTGTACCTTACTCCAGCAGGTGCTTGCAGATAACGTCTGGATCGTTCTGGTGTGTGGATTGTTTGGCAGCCTGATCGCACTTCTTCAGGAGTCAAAAGGTACTTTTGGTTTTCAGAAGCTGGTTTCGAAGTTTTGTAATACGGAGAGGAAAACACTTCTTACCACTTTTATCATGGGTATCCTGATCTTCGTGGATGATTATCTGAACGTGCTTTCCATTGGTGTCTGCATGAAGGGTGTCTGCGACAAACGTAAGATCCCGAGAGAGGCACTTGCGTATATGCTGGATGCTACAGGTGCTCCGGTGTGTGTGCTGCTTCCGTTTTCCACATGGGCTGTTTTTTATTCCAGCCTTTTTATTGACCAGGCAAGTGTGAAGGCGCTGGGATTTAAAACCGGTATTCAGGCTTATATTCGTGCGATCCCGTATTGCTTTTATCCGATTCTTACCATTGCGATTGTTTTCCTCTTTGCACTGGGCGTGATGCCGAAGCTTGGTACGATGAAAAAAGCTTATCAGCGTGTAGCGGAGACCGGAAAGGTTTACAGTGATGCCAGCAGAAAATACAACCACGATGACAGAAAAGGTTATGAAGAGGATGGCAATATCTGGAACTTCGTCATTCCGATGGGCGTGCTTGTTGCCATTGCGATCGTAACCAGTAACCTGCTTCTGGCGGTTGTAGTTTCCCTGATCGTGTGCTTCGTGCTTTATATTCCGCAGAAAGTTGTTGCATTGGATGAGTTCTTTAACCTGATCGTCCGTGGTTTTGCGGATATGCTTCCAATCCTGATCCTTCTTGTAATTGCCTTTGTTCTTCAGAGTGTGACTGAGCAGATGGGCATGACAGACTTTATTATTTCTGTTGTAAAACCGTTTCTGTGGGGCCCGGTTTTCCCGGCGATCGCATTTGTTCTGGTTGCGGCACTTACCTTTACAACCGGTTCTCTGTGGGGCATGAGTGCAGTTGTCGCTCCCATCGTATTCCCACTTGGTGCAGCAATCGGCGCAAATCCGGTTCTGATCATGGCAGCGATTATTTCCGGTGGTGCTTTTGGAAGCCATGCATGCTTTTATACAGATGCAACCCTTCTTTCCTCCCAGAGTGCAGGAATTGACAATATAGAGCATGCGCTGTCACAGCTTCCATATGTAATTATTGCAAGTGTACTTTCTGTTGCGGGATTTCTGGTCTGTGGTTTTGTGATGTAGGAGGAATGGCTTATGGGAAAATTTATTCTGAGAAGTAAAGCGGTTTTTACAGGTCTTGAAGATTTCCCCAGACCGGCAGCCATTGCGGTGGAGGATAAAAAAATCCAGGCAGTTCTTCCC
>CAVEKJ010000007.1:0-26906 GCA_963616205.1 Prevotella sp. | reverse complement strand
AAGCAACACAGCCTGACTAAGCGGAGTTCTTTCCATAACTTCTTTCAATGTAAGCTTCATGCCTCTTCCTCCCGCAACAAAAAAGCAGAGACATCTTCTTTGAGACGTCTCTGCCGGGTTATCTTTTGGTTATTCAGTTTCTCAGATCTTAGCCGCCTTACGTCCGCAGCACTGTTTGTATTTCTTGCCGCTTCCGCATGGGCACGGATCGTTCGGGTATACTTTATCTTCTTTACGCTGAACCGGTTTCTTCGGGCCTGCACTGTCGTCTTTGTTTGTGCCGGTTACTTTGGCAACCTGCTCACGCTCGATCTTCTGCTCTACATGAACATGATACAGCATACGTACAGTATCTTCCTGGATGGAACTGATCATGTTGTTGAACATCTCAAATGCGCTCATCTTGTACTCGACAACCGGATCTCTCTGGCCATATGCCATCAGGCCGATACCCTGACGGAGCATTTCCATGTCGTCAATGTGATCCATCCATTTGCTGTCGATGCATTTCAGAAGGACAACTCGCTCAAGCTCACGAAGCTGCTCTGCTTCCGGGAACTCAGCCTCTTTTGCTTCATAAAGCTTTACAGCCTCTTCCTTCACAATGTGCTTGATCTCATCCTTCTTGTGACCTTTTACCTTCTCAGCAGTCAGCGGGTGGATTGGGATGATCGGAGTGATCGCTGTATTGAACTCATCAAGATCCCATTCGGAAGAATCCATATCATCGGAGAAGCACATATCTGTCATGCTGTCTACGATATCTGTGATCATCTTGTAGATGGCATCACGCATGTTCTCACCGTCAAGTACCTGGCGACGCTCCTCGTAAATGATCTCTCTCTGCTCATTATTGACCTGGTCATAGTCGAGAAGATTTTTACGGATTCCGAAGTTGTTGAACTCAATCTTCTCCTGGGCTTTCTCGATGGCGTTGGAAAGCATCTTGTGCTCGATCTGCTCATTCTCCTCAACACCAAGGGATGTGAACACTTTCATCAGTCTCTCGGAACCGAACAGACGCATCAGGTCATCCTCAAGGGAAATGTAGAAACGGGATTCACCCGGATCTCCCTGTCGTCCGGAACGTCCACGAAGCTGGTTATCAATACGTCTTGACTCATGACGCTCGGTACCGATGATCTTCAGACCGCCGGCCTCTCTTGCCACATCGTCAAGCTTGATATCGGTACCACGGCCCGCCATGTTAGTTGCAATGGTAACGGCATCTGCCTGTCCTGCCTGTGCTACGATCTCAGCCTCAAGCTCATGGAACTTGGCATTCAGTACGTTGTGTGGGATTCCCTCTCTTTTCAGCATTCTGCTGAGAAGTTCGGAAGTCTCGATAGTGATCGTACCAACCAGTACCGGCTGATGTTTTGCGTGAGCTTCTTTAACTGCCTCTACAACGGCATTGAATTTCTCTTTCTTTGTCATGTAAACGGCATCATCAAGGTCTTTACGCTGTACCACGCGGTTGGTCGGGATCTCTACAACGTCCATGCCGTAGATATCACGGAACTCTTTTTCCTCGGTAAGAGCTGTACCTGTCATACCGCCTTTTTTGTCATATTTGTTGAAGAAGTTCTGGAAGGTGATGGTTGCAAGAGTCTTGCTCTCTCTTTTAACCTTAACATGTTCCTTCGCCTCGATCGCCTGATGAAGACCATCGGAATAACGACGGCCCGGCATGATACGTCCGGTAAACTCATCAACGATAAGAATCTCGTCATCTTTTACAACATAATCCTGATCTTTATGCATCAGGTTATGTGCACGAAGTGCGAGGATGATATTGTGCTGGATCTCCAGGTTCTCCGGATCTGCCAGGTTCTCGATATTGAAGAATTTCTCAACCTTCTTGATACCCTGCTCGGTAAGGTTGACGATCTTGTCTTTCTCATTTACAACGAAGTCACCGGTCTCGATAACTTCCTCGCCCATGATAGCTGCCATCTTGGTCATCTCATGGCTGGCCTCACCACGCTCCAGCTGCTGTGCGAGAATATCGCACACTTCATAAAGCTTGGTAGACTTGCCACTCTGTCCGGAAATGATCAGAGGTGTACGTGCCTCATCGATCAGGACGGAGTCGATCTCATCGATGATACAGTAATGAAGGTCTCTCTGAACAAGCTGTTCTTTATAGATAACCATGTTATCACGGAGGTAATCGAATCCAAGTTCGTTGTTGGTTACGTATGTGATATCACATCCGTATGCTGCACGGCGCTCTTCCGGTTTCATGTCGTTGAGTACCACGCCTACAGTCAGGCCAAGGAACTCGTGGACTTTACCCATCCACTCAGCATCTCGTTTCGCCAGGTAGTCGTTGACGGTTACGATGTGGACACCTTTGCCCTCAAGGGCATTCAGGTATGCAGGAAGTGTGGAAACAAGAGTTTTACCTTCACCTGTTTTCATCTCGGCGATACGGCCCTGGTGAAGGATGATACCACCGATGATCTGTACACGGTAATGCTCCATTCCAAGAACACGCTTGGCTGCCTCACGTACTGTGGCAAACGCCTCCGGAAGAAGGTCATCCAGTGTGGCACCTTCCGCAAGACGTTTCTTATATTCTCTGGTCTTGTCCCGCAACTGCTCGTCGGTGAGCTGCTGCATCTGGGACTGATAGCTCTCGGTTTTCTCAACCAGCGGCATGATACGTTTTACTTCTCGCTGGCTGCGGGTTCCAAATACTTTTGAAAAAACATTCATGTTTCTGCTCCAATCATTTTATTCGAAATAAGACTGCTGTCTCTGATCTGTCCAATTGAGGATCATTCCAGTTCTCTGTTGATATCCACTATACTGGATCACATATGGTATATATTTTACCACTTTCCTGTTATAAAAACAATGAACAATTATTTAACAAATCATGTCCGGAACTGCAAAAAATATCCCGTACAGGATCCTGTTTTTGAGGATCCCACGGGATATTCCAGATCTTATTTCTTTACTTTTGCATTTTTTATACTGCTCCAGGTACTGTAATATGTTTTTCCGCTTACTTTCTTGTATGCACGGATGCGAACATAGTAAGTACCTCCCTTTTTCAGGCCGGAAAGTGTCCGGGTCAGTGCACTGGTGGACACTGTCTTTGCTCCGCTCATGGATCTGGAAGCTGCATACTGAACCTGATAGCCGGAAGCGGCTGCTGCTTTTTTCCAGCGGACAGTCAGCTTCCCGGAAGCTTTGCTGGACGGTGTGTACTGCACCGGAGCTGTCAGACGGACGATCCTGCTGCCGTTTTTGTCATAAGAACTCAGTGCAGAGCCTCTATAGGCACGGACCGTATAGGTATATGTAGTTCCTGCCTTTACTGATCCGTCTGTGTAGACCAGAGTTCCATTTCCGGTTACGGTAGCGATATTGGTCCATTTGCTGCTGTTTCCGGTCTTTCTGTAGATCTTATAGCCGGAAGCATTGGAAACCTTTTTCCATTTAAGGACGATGCCCGCAGAACTGTTGGAAGTTCCGGATAACACAGGAGTGGTAAGCTTCACAGTTGTAAGGGCCGCGGAACGGAACTGGTATACGGCCGACTGCACTTCACTTGTCTTCGCCCATTCAGATTTCTGGTAAACGTACTTCTGGAAAAAGACATACATGTTATAGGTTGCAGCTTTATCGATTCCTTTGGCAGATCCGATCCGCCAGGTAGTATCCTGCTGATTACGGTCTGGATTTGAGGAAGTGCTCCAGTAAGCCGGTACCCATTTCACATCTCCAGGTCCGGGATTTGTATTTGTGGTTCCCGCACCGATCACGGTAAAATTATAATATTTATTTGGCGTAAATTTCAGCGGAGATTCCAGACCCATTACGACACTTTCTTTGACATCCGGTACATAAGGTGTATAAGCAGGTGTCGGTGTTATATCGTAAGCCGGACGGGTTTCTTTGGAATTCAGTTTTAATTTTTTCAGTCCGCTTGTTCTTCCATCTGCGCTTAATACCTTAAGATACAGATCGATCTCTTTCTCTGTGTCCAGATTCTTGAGCGATATCACAAAGCTTTTGTCTGCGGTAACCACCACATGAGAACTTCCGGTATCAAGTTTCGGAGTGGTAGAAGTTCCATCTTCATTTCTCGTTACGGCTTTGTAGTAACAGGTTCCACCTGCATCAACTCTAAGTGTCAGATTTACAGAACTACGGCTTACCCATTTCTCTCCGGTCCATCTCACATCTACTTTTGGCACCGGCGTCGGTGTTACGGTCGGTGTTGGTGTTACCGTCAGTTCCTGCGTGGGAGTTACAGTTGGTTCCATATCAGAAGATGGGTTCAGAGTTGGCGTTGGCGTAGCTTCTGATGATTCCTCTTCCATGCTATCTCCAGCCGCCTCCGGAATCAGTTCTGTCAGCCCCTCTGAACCGTCTTCGCTGAAGATTTCTTCAGAAATCTCTTCCTCAGATCCATTGGAAATACTCTCATTATTCTCATCGTTTTCCACATCTTCAATGGTCATGTCTGAAGAGTTATCCACAGTCTCCCCGGAAATATCCTCACTGTCTTCACTATTTTCTGCAGACTGTTCCGTTTCTTCAACTGGTTCCGCAGTTTCTTCCGCAGAAAACAGTTCCTCACTGTCCACATTGTTCTCTGTTGCCACTGCATCACCGCTGCTAAATTCCGCAGCCATGCCAGTTGCCGGCAGTGCGGCCATACAAAGTGCGGTGCTTAAAACCAGCGCCAGAACTTTTTTCTTCATTTGCCTTCCTCCCTTTCTTTGTGCGTTCTTTATCTTGTTCTATCAAGCGGATAAAATTATCCACATTCGCTTCTTACTTATAACCGGATATTCACATTCTACGCAATATTATTTCTCAGAGAGCGGCGCTGACTGAAACTTGTACTGCACAGACTGGATCGTATCCGTTGACTGCCACTTGGAATCCTTGCAGACATACTTGCGGAAGAAAACATATAGATTAAAAGTTCCTTCCTGATCAATCCCCTCTTTTGATCCGATCTTCCAGGTACTGCGGATACGGCTGGAATTCGGATTTGCAGATGTGCTCCAGTAGATCGGTACCCATTTGATATCGCCATTTTCCGGATCATCATTATCGGTACCTGCACCGGTAACTGTGGATGTAAGTGTTACCTCCGCCTGGGAATAACTGTCCCATTTAAAGCCAGTTCACTTTACTTCGGATTTTTGGGAATCTTTTGTATTTTTTTCTCCGGAGATCAGTTCCAGATCCTCCACAGCCTGTTCTTCTGTGGCATCGCCGCTGTTAAATTCCGCTGCCATACCGGTCTCCGGTGCCATAGCCATGCAAAGAGCTGCACTTAATATCATCACAGGAAGTTTCTTTTTCATACTTTCATGTCTTTATTATATAATCCTCACATATCCCTTGCAACAGAAAAGAAGCCTGATCCTTCTGTGGAATCAGAACTTTATGAAGTGATTTCCCCTGACATAAAAAAGCTCCGGAAACCTGCCGATTTCTCACACAGATTCCCGGAGCCTTCCATTCAATATTCAGTTGTAATGATAAAATCCCTTAATCAGAACTCTGGCTCGATCAGTCCGTAAGTATTTCCTTTACGTTTGTAAACTACGTTAACCTGCTCGGTCTCAGCATTGAAGAATACAAAGAAATTATGTCCGAGAAGTTCCATCTGTACGCATGCATCTTCCGGATACATTGGTTTGATACCGAATTTCTTGGTACGGATGATCTTAACTTCCTCATCCTCTTCATACTCTTTATCAAGGTATGCCTTCTGGAAGTTTGTGGATTCCTGCTGTTTGTCAACGATCTTGTTCTTGTATTTACGAAGCTGACGCTCAATTACCTCTTCAACCAGATCGATGGATACATACATGTCATTGCTTACCTGCTCGGAACGGATGATGTTACCTTTCACAGGGATCGTTACCTCGATCTTCTGGCGATCTTTCTCAACACTTAAGGTTACTGAAATCTCAGTTTCAGGAGTGAAATACCTTTCAAGTTTACCAAGCTTGTCCTCAACAGCTGTTTTAAGTCCTTCTGTTACTGCTATATTCTTTCCACTAATAATAAATTTCATGACTTCCATCCCCTTTGCTGTTTTATGTTGCTATTATAACACATTAAGTTGAATTTTAACATCACTTTTCAAAAATTTCACAAATTTTTTCTAAATTTATTCGATATATTCCTGCAAAAGGATTTTTTTGTCGTGAATATGCAACTATTAGAGTATTTTAGCTAATTAATGCATTACAAATCCGGCATTTGTTATCTGCGGATACTACTTCGTCTCAGCCAGAACTTCAAACGGTATGCTGCCGCCAAAAATATCCAGGGCACTGCCCACTGTAACATCCAGCCTTCCCTGTCCTGCTCTTCGAAGCTCTTCAATATCTGCCATAGATCCGACGCCGCCTGCATAAGTCACCGGATGTCCGGTGTACTGTCCCAGAAGCGTTGCAAGTTCTGTCTCAACTCCATGGGCTTTTCCTTCCACATCCACCGCATGTACCAGGAATTCGTCACAGTAGCTTCCCAGTTTTTCCATCAGCTCCAGTGTCACGATCTCTTCTGTGAATTTCTGCCAGCGGTCTGTGACAATGTAATAGTTACCGTCCTTTTTGCGGCAGCTTAAATCAAGTACAAGATGTTCTTTTCCTGCTGCATCCCGAATCTTCTCCAGATTTTCCCAGGAGATCACTCCGTTTTTTAATACATAGGAAGTTACGATCACATGGCTGGCTCCCGCCTCCAGATACTCTGCCGCATTCTCCGGGCAGATGCCTCCCCCGATCTGAAGTCCGCCGGGATATTTTCCCAGTGCCAGAAGTGCCTGGGCTTTGGTTGCTTCATAGTGGGGGGAATCCTTTCCATTGAGAAGGATCACGTGGCCGCCTTTTAAGCCTGCCTTCTTATAAAGTTCCGCATAAAATGCCGCATCCTGTTCGGACACAAAGTTTTCTGCCGCCTGATCACCCTGGTCTTTCAGGCTTCCTCCTACGATCTGTTTTACTTTTCCGTTATGTATATCAATGCATGGTCTGAATTTCATAATCCTGTCCTCCGTTTTCTTTCCATGCACTGATAATAGCATCTGAAACAGTTTTATGCAATGCTGTGGTAAAATATCTGTTGCATCTGCTGCAATCGGTCCTCTCACAGTTGCTGGTCGTAAAATGAACAGTAAACCTATCTGCCCTCTACCGCATTTCCTACTGCGTTACCGATATCATCTACCGCATTTCCCACGCCATCGCCGAGGTCTTTCACACTATCGCCCAGCTCACCGGATACCGTTCCGTCATTTCCTGTTCCATTTTCTGTTCCATTGACATCTGCTGTTCCCGGCGCTGCTGCCTCATTATTTCCATCTCCTGCAGGAGTTACGGTAATATTTCCACCGGCCATCTCATTGTTATCTGTACCAGAATCTTCGATGATCCCCCCGTTATCCATCACACCGTCATTGTCTGTTTCATCCTCCATAATTTCATTGTCTGTGGCAGTATTTTCGTTTGTATCTTTTTTCTTGTTTTTCTCATCTTTATCTTTCTCATCCACAGTTTCATCTGCATTGTTTACCTCTGTGCCACAGGCCGTAAATGTACACAGAGACATGGTGAGCAATGTGCCAAAAAGAATCGCCTTCCATTTTTTCATATGATCTTCTCCTTTTTCTGAAAAATTCTGTATTCCTAATATGGCACATTTCCTGGTATTCTATCCTGGAAAAAATTTCAAAAATATTCTTCACTATATAGAACGTATAGAGGCCATCCACATTCCGTTCCACTACATGACCATAAATGAAATCGTCCCACAATTTTATGCAAAAAAGGCGGGTTCCGCTTCTACACGAAACCCGTCTGTACTATCTGTATTTTATTCTGTTAAGGCTTATCTGTTACAGTTTAGCCTGTCAGAATCAGCCGATCACGTCACTCATATCGTAACGTCCTGCCGGTTTGCCGGCAAGGAATTTCGCTGCTTCTACAGCACCTTTTCCAAAGATAGCCTTGGAATATGCGGTATGCTTGAACTCGATCACTTCGTCCTGACCTGCAAAAATAATCTCATGCTCGCCTACGATAGTTCCGCCACGAACTGCGGAGATTCCAATCTCCTTATCGTCACGTTTTTCACGTCTCTGGCTGCGGTCATATACATAATGATACTTGTTGTCCATAGCTTCATTAATACTGTCTGCCAGTGCAAGAGCGGTGCCACTTGGTGCATCTACTTTCAGGCGGTGATGTTTCTCAACGATCTCCATGTCAAATCCTGCTGTTGCAAGAACCTTGGCTGCATCCTGAACCAGTTTCAGAAGTGTGTTGATACCAAGAGACATATTCGCGGATTTCAGCACTGCAACTTTCTTGGATGTTTCTTCTACTTTTGCAAGCTGCTCCTCGCTTAAACCTGTGCTGCAGAGAACAACCGGGATCTGGCGTGCGGCACTGTACTCAAGAAGCTTGTCTGTTGCCTTTGCAGAAGAGAAATCAATGATCGCGTCTGCCTCTACCTGACATGTATCAATATCGGTAAATACCGGATAGCTGTTTTTTCCCTGGTCTGCAATATCGATACCTGCCACGATCTCAGCATCCGGGTCTTTTGCCACGATATCGCCGATCACCTGACCCATATGTCCGTTGCAGCCATGCATGATGATTTTTACCATAGTATATTCTCCTTTACCTTCTGCTTACTGTTTCATTATTTAGCAAGCTTAAGGCCGAATTTCTCGATCTCTTTTGCAAGAGCAGCCTTTGTGTCCTCTTCCATCTCGCAGAGCGGCATACGAAGCGGTCCTACGTTCATTCCCATAAGGTTCATAGCTGTTTTTACAGGAATCGGGTTAACTTCGCTGAACAGTGCGTTGATCAGCGGAAGAGCTTTCAGCTGGTCTTCGGTTGCGCCCTTGGTATCGCCGTCGAAATATTTCATAACCATATCATGTGTAAACTTCGGTGCAACGTTGGAAAGTACGGAAATAACTCCAAGTCCGCCAAGAGAAAGAATCGGAAGTACCTGATCATCGTTTCCGGAGTAAAGCTCAAGCTGTCCGTCTGCCAGAGACATCATCTTCGCGATCTGGGAAAGATCTCCTGTTGCTTCCTTGATTCCGACGATGTTCTTAACATTCTTTGCAAGGTAAGCAGCTGTAGCCGGCTGGATGTTGCAGCCTGTACGGCTCGGTACGTTGTACATGATGAGCGGAGTTTCCGGAACTGCATTGGCAATTGCTGTGTAATGAGCGATAAGGCCCTTCTGTGTAGCCTTGTTATAGTAAGGTGTTACAATAAGAAGAGCATCTGCGCCATAGGAAGCAGCTTCCTTGGACATCATGATCGCTGTCTCTGTACAATTAGAACCTGTTCCTGCGATTACAGGCACACGTTTGTTGACCTTATCAATTGTAAACTTGATCGTCTGAAGGTGCTCTCCATGTGTCAGAGTAGAAGATTCTCCTGTTGTTCCGCAGATAACGATGGCGTCTGTGCTGTTCGCGATCTGATCCTCCAGGATCTCCTCAAGTTTCTCATAATTTACCTTACCATCTTCGTGCATAGGTGTTACGATTGCAACGCCTGTTCCTTTAAAAATTGCCATTTGTCTTCCTCCTTCTTTCTTCTGTAAAATATTACTTATTCCCGTTCCTGATCAGTCAGCTCCGTTGTCATTGTGGTAACACTGTCCACATATGGCTTAAGAGCTTCCGGAAGCCAGCGTCCGGTCATAATTATGTGCATACTTTCATCCTTCTGCTTAAGCATATCGATGATCGTCTCAACTGGAGCGATTCCTTTATCCATAAGCCCGAGGATTTCATCCAGCAGCAGAAAATCACACTCTCCGGTAGCAATTACCTTCCGTGCAAAGTTAAGGCCGTTGAGAATATTGGTTCTCTCCTCCGCCTTTTCCTGCTCGCTCAGGTCATTATAGCAGGTGTCCATTTTTTCGAAACGGAAAATCTTGAAATCAAGATTATCCAGATCCTCAAGAAAATCCAGTTCTCTGCGTTCTTTACCTTTGAGAAACTGTATGATGATCACACTTTTCCCCTGTGCGGCAAATCGCAAAGCCTGGCCAACAGCCAGTGTTGTCTTCCCTTTCCCGTTCCCGCAATAAACCTCTGTTATTTCTCTTTCCATGATTCTTCCTCTTACTGTTTAGTGAAACCGGTAATTCCCCATTTTTTCAATTTTTCTTATATTACCGCAGATTAGCGTGAAATGCAAGTATTACCTTAACATCCTCACCAATATTCCATAATATATCCCATGTTACTCAACATATTCCAATTTGCTTACCGAAACTTCATAGGCAATACGCTTTTCTGTCTCAGTTTCACTGATCCGCTTCATATATTCCCTGCTCTGGATCCTGCCCCAGATCAGTACATGTCCACCCACCTCAAAAGCTGACGCATACCGGGCATTTCTTCCCCAGCATATACATGGTATGTAATCGGATTTTCCGTAAGGACGATTGACCGCCATCAGAAGATCTGCAATCTCTCTTCCAAGAGGCGTTTTTCTGTATACAGGCGGTTTACAGATATATCCATCCAGAAAGATCTGATTGACCGGTATCGTTTCCTCTCCCTCTTCCACAAATTTTACTTCCCTGGCAAATACCGAAAGCACAAGCCTGTTTCTTTTTTCCTCATGACGGTTGTAGGACCGGAACTGCCCGTGGATCTCGATATATTCTCCCACGTAGTCCTGTGTGATATCGATCAGCCGCTCGGACACCATCACCGGGATCCTGTCCTCAGAATCGCTGAGACGTTTTACCAGGATATCCATCATATAAAATCCTTCTCCAAAGACCTGATGGCTGAAGGTAAATCCCGTAGCGATCCTTCCCATAACGGATACCTGATTGTTTTCAATAATTTTATCTGCCATAATAAGTAGCTCTCCTTCCTCTTCGTGTATTTCGTCTATACCAATCTATGTACATTTGCGTTATAATATGCCTGGAAAATGAAAAACTAAAAATATTTTTTTATATCTTGTAATCTTCCGAAAATGTGATAGACTATAAATTTGGACATCATTTTTAACAAAAAGATTACTTATATATGGAAAGAAAGGATTTGGATTATATGAAGACCAAGCGTGAAGATGTTCGTAACGTGGCCATTATCGCCCATGTCGATCACGGTAAAACAACACTTGTTGACGAGCTTTTGAAACAGAGCGGTGTTTTCCGTGAGAACCAGGAAGTCCAGGAACGTGTCATGGATTCCAACGATATTGAGCGTGAGCGCGGCATTACGATTCTCTCCAAAAACACCGCAGTTCATTACAAGGGTGTAAAAATCAATATCATCGACACTCCAGGCCATGCGGACTTCGGCGGCGAGGTAGAGCGTGTGCTGAAGATGGTAGACGGCGTTATTCTTCTTGTGGACGCCTTCGAGGGTGCCATGCCTCAGACAAAATTTGTACTTCGTAAAGCTCTCGAACTGAACCTGCATGTCATTGTCTGCATCAACAAGATCGACCGTCCGGAAGCACGTCCGGAGGAAGTTGTTGACGAAGTTCTGGAACTTCTCATGGATCTGGATGCATCTGACGAGCAGCTTGACTGCCCGTTCCTGTATGCCTCCGCAAAAGCCGGCTATGCAGTTCGTAATCTTGAGGACAAACCTGAGAATATGGCTCCTCTTTTTGAGACCATCCTTGATGCAATTCCTGCTCCGGAGGGAGATCCGGACGGAGATACACAGGTTCTTATCAGCACCATTGACTACAACGAGTATGTAGGACGTATCGGTGTGGGTAAGGTTGAGCGCGGAACTATTTCCGTAAACCAGGAGCTGATGCTTCTGAACCATCATGACCCTGACAAACACGAGCGTGTAAAGATCAGTAAACTCTATGAATTTGACGGACTGAATAAAGTCGAAGTTAAGAGCGCTACCATCGGTGCAATCGTTGCAATCTCCGGTATTGCGGATATCCACATCGGTGATACTCTCTGCGCTGGAGATAACCCGGAGTCCATTCCGTTCCAGAAGATCTCCGAGCCTACGATCTCCATGAACTTCCTCGTAAACGACAGCCCACTTGCAGGACAGGAAGGTAAATACATCACTTCCCGTCACCTTCGTGACCGTCTCTACCGTGAGCTGAACACAGACGTCAGCCTTCGTGTGGAAGACACAGACACAACCGAGTGTTTCAAAGTTTCCGGACGTGGTGAGCTTCACCTCTCCGTTCTTATTGAGAACATGCGCCGTGAGGGATACGAGTTCGCAGTCAGCAAACCGGAGGTACTTTATCACACAGACGAGCGCGGACGTAAACTGGAGCCGATCGAGATCGCATACGTTGACGTTCCGGAGGAATTTTCCGGTACGATCATCCAGAAGCTCAGCGAGCGTAAAGGTGAGCTCCAGGGTATGAGCACAGCAAGCGACGGAACTGTCCGCCTTGAGTTCTCCATCCCTTCCCGTGGACTGATCGGATTCCGTAACGAATTCCTTACCTCCACCAAGGGTACCGGTATCCTGAACACCATGTTTGACGGATATGCACCGTACAAGGGAGACTTCCCGTACCGTAAACAGGGATCCCTCATCGCTTTCGAGGCAGGCGAGACTGTAACTTACGGTCTTTTCTCCGCTCAGGAGCGTGGTACTCTCTTCGTGGGACCTGGCGAGAAAGTTTACAGCGGTATGGTTATCGGACAGAACGGAAAAGCTGAGGATATCGAGTTGAACGTCTGCAAGACCAAGCACCTCACCAACACCCGTTCCTCTTCTGCTGATGATGCACTGAAGCTTGTTCCGCCAAGAATCTTAAGTCTTGAGCAGGCTATCGAGTTCATCGACCAGGATGAGCTTCTTGAGGTAACACCGACAAGCCTTCGTATCCGTAAACGTATCCTGGATTCCAGAGACAGAAAACGTGCTGCATTCCGCAAGAGCTGATAAGTTTTTGACAATATTTTAGCGTATTTTATCGCCGTACTGGAATCTGGCAGTGTTTTGCTGTGACAGAGGATTCGGATATATCTTTAACATGATTTATACGACTGCCATACGGGAATGTTTTCCTGTGTGGCAGTTTTTTTGGGGAAAAATCTCCTGGTTTTCTCAGGTTGCAGGATTTTGACAGCTATCTGATATTCTACCAATTCAAGCAAATCCCTCGCTGCTGCTTATTGCTTTTTGCAGCCCCGCAGGAGACTTCCTTGATTCGGTTAAATTTTCCCTGACATTTTTTCGTTATATGCCCAAAACAACACATAAGCAAACGGATTATACTGGAAATATATGAAGTTAACGCTTCTTTCCTCACTATCTTTTGGGAACACTGCAACGCCATGAATCTGTATCGAATCCACCTGTTATTTTCTTATATTATTCGTTTAATTGTTCTAAAAATTCAAATAATTTCAACTTTCTTTCTCTTCTGCGGTTTTACACTTTACTGCGATGTTATATTTTTGTGAATTATTTATCAAAATACAGCTGTATTTTCGTTAATTATTTATCATTTTCGCTATTGACGTCTGGAACACGTTAAATTATAATGGGTTCATGATCGATTGACAAAAGTTTAACGTTAATGTTTTAACCGCATGATACGTTTTATCTTTTGCCGCCCCTCATATGTGTGCATGTTTTTTGTCAGTGCTGACAAATATTTAACATGTTTTTTGTGCACAGTGCTGAATTTCAAAAATTTTTTGAGATGATTTTTCAAGGATTCAGCGTTCTGCGGAGTGAAATTTACAGTATTTTCCCCTGATTTTCTGTTCGTCATTTTGCACATAGTGGCAAAATTCAGAATTTGCGTTTTATTCTGAATTTTGATACTATATAATCATCGAAACAGAAAATTCAATCAGATTGAATCAACAATGAAACGCAGCGCGGGGACTTACAAAAACTCTGCAGCATCTGCCGGCGAAAAAAGGATAAGCCAGCAGGACCACAGACCATTATCATATGAAAACAGGAGGATTCCACATGGCAAAGAAAGAAACTATCCCTACCATCATCGACACTCCAGAAGCCCTGACCGCGAAAATGGCTGCAATGAAAGAAGCACAGAAGATCTTCGCTACCTATACGCAGGAGCAGGTTGACAAGATCTTTAAAGCAGCTGCTACTGCCGCTGACAAAATGCGTATCCCACTTGCTAAAATGGCTGTTGAAGAAACAGGCATGGGAATCATGGAAGATAAGGTTATCAAGAACCATTACGCAGCAGAGTATGTTTACAATGCATACAAGAACACTCAGACATGTGGTGTTGTAGAAGAAGACAAGGCATACGGAATCAAGAAGATCCTTGAGCCTGTAGGACTGATTGCCGCAGTTATCCCGACAACCAACCCGACTTCCACAGCAATCTATAAATCCCTTATTTCACTGAAAACACGTAACGGCATCATCATCAGCCCGCATCCACGTGCTAAGAAATCTACTATCGCAGCAGCGAAAGTTGTTCTGGATGCAGCAGTTGCTGCAGGTGCACCGGAAGGAATCATCGGCTGGATCGATATCCCGAGCCTTGAGCTTACCAACATGGTAATGCAGAACGCAGATATCATTCTTGCAACTGGTGGTCCTGGAATGGTTAAGGCAGCTTACTCCTCCGGTAAACCGGCTGTTGGTGTTGGACCTGGAAATACACCTGCCATCATTGATGACAGTGCAGATATCCGTCTTGCAGTTAACTCCATCATCCACTCCAAGACATTTGACAATGGTATGATCTGTGCTTCCGAGCAGTCCGTAACTGTTCTGGAGAGCATTTATAAAGAAGTTAAAGAAGAGTTCCTTTACAGAGGATGCTACTTCCTTAAGAAAGACGAGATCGAGAAAGTCAGAAAGACAATCCTTATCAACGGCGCACTGAACGCCAAGATCGTAGGCCAGAAGGCAGCTACCATTGCTGAGATGGCAGGTGTTACCGTACCGGCTGAGACCAAAATCCTCATCGGTGAGGTTGAATCCGTTGATATCAGCGAGGAATTCGCACACGAGAAACTTTCCCCTGTACTTGCCATGTACAAGGCTAAGAACTTTGACGATGCTATCGCAAAAGCTGAGCGTCTTGTTGCAGACGGCGGCTATGGCCATACATCTTCCCTCTACATCAACGTAAATGAGACAGAGAAGATGGATAAATTCGAGGCAGCTATGAAGACCTGCCGTATCCTCATCAATACTCCTTCTTCCCAGGGTGGTATCGGTGACCTTTACAACTTCAAACTTGCTCCATCCCTCACTCTTGGCTGCGGTTCCTGGGGCGGTAACTCCGTATCCGAGAACGTTGGTGTGAAACACCTTCTCAATACCAAGACTGTTGCTGAAAGGAGAGAGAATATGCTCTGGATGAGAACACCGGAAAAGGTTTACTTTAAGAAAGGCTGTATGCCGGTTGCTCTTGACGAGCTCGGTACTGTTATGGGCAAGAAACGCTGCTTCATCGTAACAGACTCCTTCCTTTACAAGAATGGTTACACCAAACCGATCGAAGATAAACTGGATCAGATGGGCATCGTTCATACATGCTTCTCTGATGTAGCTCCTGACCCGTCTCTTGCTTCCGCAAAAGCTGGTGCCAAGGCTATGACAGCATTTGAGCCTGACTGCATCATCGCTCTTGGTGGTGGTTCCGCAATGGATGCCGGCAAGGTTATGTGGATGCTTTATGAGAATCCGGACGCTGACTTCTCCGATATGTCCATGGACTTCATGGATATCCGTAAGAGAATTTACACCTTCCCGAAGATGGGTAAAAAAGCTTACTTCGTAGCAATCCCGACATCTTCCGGTACAGGTTCTGAGGTTACACCTTTCGCCATCATCACAGATCAGGATACAGGCGTTAAATGGCCTCTGGCTGACTACGAGCTCATGCCTGATATGGCAATCGTAGATACCAACAACATGATGAGCGCACCGAAGGGACTTACCCGTGCTTCCGGTATCGACGTTATGACCCATGCTATCGAGGCTTACGTTTCCATGATGGCTTCCGATTACACAGACGGTCTTGCACTGAAAGCGATCAAACTGGTATTCGAGTATCTGCCACGTGCATACAAAGATGGCAACGATGTAGAAGCAAGAGATCATATGGCTAACGCTTCCTGCATGGCAGGTCTTGCATTCGCCAATGCATTCCTCGGCGTAAACCACTCTCTCGCTCACAAACTTGGTGCTTTCCACCACCTGCCACACGGTATTGCAAACGCAGTTGTTCTTCTGGATGTTATGCGTTACAACAGTGCTGAGGTTCCGGCTAAGATGGGTACCTTCCCACAGTATCAGTATCCGAAGACACTTGCACGTTATGCTGAGATCGGACGTTCTGTAGGTCTTACAGGCAAGAACGATGCAGAAGTATTCGAAAAACTTCTTGCTAAACTGGATGAGCTGATGAAGACGATCGAGATCCTTCCTACAATCCGTGACTACGGCGTAGATGAGAAATACTTCCTGGATACTCTGGATGATATGTCCGAGCAGGCCTTCAACGACCAGTGCACCGGCGCTAACCCGAGATATCCACTTGTATCCGAGCTGAAAGATATCTATCTGAAAGCATACTACGGAGAAATGCCTAAAAAAGAAGAGAAAAAAGCCAAATAAATGTGGAACACCCTTCTAATGGACACAGCCGGGAGCGAACAGACTCCCGGCTGTGTTTCATTTACTCATTCTTTCTTACCAAACCCTCTTACAAAAAATCCCCGATACAAATCTGCACGAACAAACTGTACCGGGGATTTTTTATGTAACCGCTTCGCGATTATGATTCATTTATTTTATTTCAGGCCATACTCTGTTGCAAGTTTCTTGAACTCAGGAAGAGAATTGACAATCGTCTCATAAGATACACAATATGCAAGTCTCACATATCCAGGGCAGGCAAAGGAGCTTCCTGGTACCATGAGTATATTGTATTTCTTGCCAGCCTCGCAGAAGGCTTTTTCATCAGCTACCGGTGATTTCACAAAGAGGTAAAATGCACCCTGTGGTTTGATACACTCAAATCCGCACTCTTTCAGGCCATTATAAAGTGCCTGGCGGTTCTTATCGTAAGCTGCAACATCTGTCTTGGCATCTACGCATTTTGCAACTACTTTCTGGATCAGGGACGGTGCGTTTACGCAGCCAAGTGTACGGTTCGCAATGGTTGCCGCTGAGATCAGCTCTTCACTTCCGTCTGCTTCATCCGGGATTACCAGATATCCGATACGCTCTCCCGGAAGAGAAAGAGATTTGCTGTAGGAATATCCAACAACTGTATTGTCATAATATTTGGTGAGATATGGAACCTCAACGCCATCGTAAGCCAGTTCACGGTATGGCTCATCAGAGATCAGATAAATTACGGTTCCGAACTCTTTCTGCTTCGCTTCCAGAATTGCAGAAAGTTTCTTGATTGTTTCTTCTGAATATACAACTCCGGTCGGATTGTGTGGTGTATTTACGATAACTGCCTTTGTCTTTGGTGTGATCTTCTGCTCAAACTCTGCAAGGTTCGGCTGGAAGGTGGTGGTATCCGGAGAGATTTCCACAAGGACACCGTCATAATTGCGGACATATGCACCGTACTCTAGGAAATATGGTGCAAAAACGATCACCTCTTCGCCAGGGTTCAGGATTGTTTTCAGGATTACGTTCAGGCCGCTTGCAGCACCAACCGTCATGATCAGGTTCTTTGCAGAAAATTTTGTATCAAAACGTCTGTTTAAGGACTCTGCGATAGTCTGGCGTACATCCTCAAAACCTGCATTGCTCATATATCCGTGAAGAACTGTCGGATCTGTATTGTTTACAAGCTCAATAATTGCTTCGCGGACACTGTCCGGAGCCGGTACACTTGGGTTTCCAAGGCTGAAATCAAATACCTTGTCTGCACCGTATTTCGCACGGAGACGATTGCCCTCCTCAAACATCATACGGATGGCGGAATTGTTTTTTACGTAGGGTTTCATTTTTTCTGATATCATTTTATGTTCTCTCCTTTTATTCGATTTTACAGCGTTCCATATCACTATTTGTTTCGCAGCTTTCATTTTAACTGAATCCGTGAAGTCCCCTGCTTCAATTATTGCGAATATCCTCTGAACTTCACTGATTTTTTGAACCGCTATAGACTGTGTCACAGTCAGAATCTATCGTATTTTCTATAATTGTACCCCGTCTGGCTTCGACGTGTCAATACTTTATCCAGTTAAAGTATTGTATGCTTTTATATTTTCTGGATATTGTACAAGTAATCCCCTAGCACCAAAAATCTCGGAAGGATTTTCTCTTCTTCCGGGAACTATAATGCATGTTTCTCCTGTATACATATTTCTGGTGTTTGCTGGCAATACTAACAAGATTTTTTATCTTCCAGCTTTGTCCTCACAACCCACACAGCCAGCATACTTCCCACCAGCGCAACCACGAATCCGGCCAGGACATCCGTCGGATAATGGACACCTAAGTACAGTCTGGAAAATGCTACCAGTGCTGCCAGGATCACCGCCGGAATTCCATATTTCTTCGGAAGCATCCGAAGCATTACCAGAGCAACGGCAAAGGATGCCGTGGTATGGCCTGACGGAAAGGAGAAGTCAGTCGGTTTGGCGATCAGTGGAATCAGTCCTTCAACTTCTGTAAAGGGCCTTGGTCTTGCTACTATGTTTTTCAGAAGCAGGTTGGTGACGATTACACCAAAGATCAGGGACAGGACTGCTGCATATCCTGTTTTTCGTGTTCTGGGAAGTACAAGAAGAACTACTGCACAAAGGATCCAGAACCAGCCTCCGTTTCCCAGAAATGTAACAAACTTCATAAATGGCGTCAGCAGATCGATTCTTAAATGCTGCTGAATCTGGAGAAGGATTTCTCCGTCCAGATGTTGTATTGGCTGTAAAATGTTCATATGTATTCCCTTCTCTTTCTGTTTTGGCAGACAGATAAAATATCCGGTTTTATCTTCTGCCCCACGTTCTTTGTTATTGATTATTATACCTTACTTCTCTTGATTTTCTGATAACAAAAACTTAACATTTTCTAAATTATAAAACGCCCCTGCACTGCAAAAACTTCACACAGTACAGGGACGTCTCCTTCCCGTTACTTATCACTTTCTATATAAACTTTTCTTTTCCTTCCAGGATGCCTGCGCTTTATATTTTATTCTTTACGCTCCGCGCTCGGCCTCCCGCTCCTTGTAATGATGTGCTTCCTCCAGCATCATATCTTTCACCTTCATCAGACGGATCTGAGTACTTCTCTCGTTCTCGTCCAGCTTCATGGTGATGTATTTGATGTTTGCCTGTGCTTCCGGTATGATAACATGCTCCAGGGCGTTTACACGACGTCTGGTTTTTTCGATCTCAGAAGCCATCAGCTGACAGGCTTTTTCTACTTCAGCCAGACGGAGCATGTCCGGCAGGATATCTGCCAGGGATTTTACCGCTCCGTCCAGGTCACTGGATGTGAATGCAAAACCATAGGAATAGATATCGTTGGCATCCAGTGTTCTTGTCTTATACTCAAAAACAGGGATATCCACACTCATGACATTCTTTTTGCCTGTTTCCAGATAGACTTCCTGCTTGGGAGCCATCAGTGCGGTGTTCAGGGTTTCCTCTGACATTCCGGCTTTTGCAATGACGAAATTCGTGTTGGCGCTTCGGATACCAGCTTCTACTTTTTTACGCAGTTCCATGTTCTCGCGCACCAGATCCAGGAACTGTCTCATCAGCTCGTCCCGCTTATCCTTCAGAAGCTTATGACCACGTACTGCAGTCACCAGCTTTTTTTTCTGCCTGGTAAGCTCCATGCGGGTAGGATTCACCTGTGTTGATGCCACAAATCATCCCCCCTTTATACTTTTCCATAATACTGATCCAGGAATTTGTCATCGATACGTTTCAGCTCGCTTCTCGGAAGAATGGAAAGCAGCTTCCAGCCGATGGCAAGGGTTTCCTCGATATCACGGTTGGCCTGATAGCCCTGAGAAACATATTCCTTCTCAAAAGCATCCGCAAATTTTGCATAGATCAGGTCAATGTCAGAGAGCGCTGCCTCACCAAGAATAGTCATCAGCTCTTTGGCCTCTTTACCACGGGCATAGGCGGCAAACAGCTGGTTCATGGTGTTGGCATGGTCCGCTCTTGTCTTACCCTCACCAATACCTTTATCTTTCAGTCGGGAAAGTGACGGAAGAACATCGATAGGCGGCGTGATTCCTTTACGGTAAAGCTCACGGCTCAGGATGATCTGTCCCTCTGTGATATAACCGGTAAGGTCAGGGATCGGATGGGTCTTGTCATCCTCCGGCATAGTCAGGATCGGAATCATGGTGATACTTCCTGTTTTTCCTTTCTGACGGCCGGCACGCTCATAAAGAGAAGCAAGGTCTGTGTACATATATCCAGGATATCCACGGCGGCCAGGAACCTCTTTACGTGCGGCGGAAACCTCACGGAGGGCATCTGCGTAGTTTGTGATATCGGTAAGGATTACCAGTACATGCATGTCTTTTTCGAAGGCAAGGTACTCTGCTGCTGTCAGTGCCATTCGCGGAGTTGCGATACGCTCAACAGCCGGATCATTTGCCAGGTTTACAAAAAGAACAGTACGGTCTATCGCTCCGGTTTCCTTAAAACTCTCTACGAAGAAGTTGGACTCCTCGAAGGTGATACCCATAGCAGCAAATACAACGGCAAACTGCTCATCTTTTCCACGGACTTTCGCCTGTCTTGCGATCTGCGCGGCAAGCTGTGCATGAGGAAGACCAGATGCGGAGAAGATCGGAAGTTTCTGTCCACGTACCAGGGTATTCAGTCCGTCAATTGCAGATACACCGGTCTGGATAAACTCCTCCGGATAACTTCTGGCTGCAGGGTTCATAGGAAGTCCGTTGATATCTCTTCTCTCTTCCGGAAGAATCTCCGGTCCATCGTCGATGGGACGTCCAAGTCCGTCAAAAACTCGTCCCAGCATATCGCCGGATACGCCAAGCTCCATGCTTCGTCCCAGAAAACGTACTTTACTGTTGGAAAGGTTGATACCAGTGGAACTCTCGAACAGCTGCACCAGTGCATTGCTTCCGTCGATCTCCAGAACACGGCATCTTCTTGTTTCGCCATCGGCAAGCTCGATCTCACCAAGCTCGTCAAATGCCACATCTTCAACGCCTCGTACCAGCATCAAAGGGCCGGCAACTTCCTGTATGGTTCTATATTCTTTTGGCATTTTACAGGCCCTCCTTTCCCAGAAGTTCTGCAGTCTCTGCTGCCAGCTGGCGGGTTACCTTCTCATACTCTGCTGCCAGCTCATTTTCTTTTGTATATTTGTAACGGCCGATCTGCTCACGTACCGGCAGTTTTACGATATCGTTGATATCCGCCCCCTGTTTCAGCGCATCCACACCTGCATCGTAGAATGCAAGTACCAGACGCATCATGTTGTGCTGTTTTTCCAGAGATGTGTAGGTATCTATCTCATGGAAAGAGTTCTGATGGAGGAAGTCCTCACGGATAGAACGGGCTGCTTCCATTTTCAGACGGTCACCTGGTGAAAGTGCATCCATACCTACCATCTTTACGATTTCTTCCAGCTCTGCCTCTTCCTGGAGAAGAGTCATCATTCTCTGGCGAAGTTCCATCCAGTCCGGTGCCACGTTCTCGTCAAACCATCCTCCTACACTGTCCAGATACAGCGAATAACTGGTCAGCCAGTTGATTGCCGGGAAGTGACGCTTGTATGCAAGGTTCGCATCCAGTCCCCAGAAAACTTTTACGATTCGAAGTGTTGCCTGAGAAACCGGCTCGGAAATATCACCACCTGGAGGAGATACGGCACCGATAGCCGTCAGGGCACCCTCTCTTCCATCTTTTCCACTGCAGATCACATGTCCGGCACGCTCATAGAACTGTGCAAGACGGGATCCCAGATATGCGGGGTAACCTTCCTCACCTGGCATCTCTTCCAGTCGTCCGGACATCTCTCGGAGAGCCTCAGCCCATCTGGATGTGGAGTCTGCCATCAGCGCTACGGAATAACCCATATCGCGGAAATACTCCGCAATGGTGATACCTGTATAAATAGAAGCCTCACGAGCCGCAACCGGCATATCAGAGGTGTTGGCGATCAGAACGGTACGCTCCATCAGGGACTGTCCTGTTTTCGGGTCCTTCAGTTCCGGGAACTCGTTCAGAACGTCTGTCATCTCATTTCCACGCTCACCGCAGCCGATATAAACCACGATATCTGCCTCTGCCCATTTCGCAAGCTGATGCTGGATAACGGTCTTTCCACTTCCGAAAGGTCCGGGAACGGCTGCCACACCACCTTTGGCGATTGGGAACATGGTGTCAATAACACGCTGGCCCGTTACCAGAGGTTTGGCTGGTGGAAGTTTTTTCTTATATGGGCGGCCACGTCGTACCGGCCATCGCTGCATCAGTGTCAGTTCTTTGTCTCCATCTGCTGTGGAAAGGACTGCAACGGTTTCATCTACGGTAAATTCACCGGATCTGATCTCTTTCAGGGTTCCTTTCATATTCGGAGGTACCATGATCTTCTGTGTAACAACGATGGTCTCCTGAACAGTTCCAAGAACATCGCCGCCTTCCAGCTCATCACCAACCTTCGCAGCCGGAACAAAATTCCATTTTTTGTCTCTTTTCAGTGCAGGTACTTCAACACCTCGTTTCAGGTTGTTGCTGCCTGCTACTTTCATGATATCGTCCAGCGGACGCTGGATTCCATCGTAAATACTTGTGATAAGGCCAGGTCCCAGTTCCACGGAAAGGGGAACTTCCATGGACTCTACCGGTTCTCCCGGGCGCAGTCCTGAAGTCTCCTCATAAACCTGTATGGAAGCCTCATCCTCATGCATCTCAATGATCTCACCGATCAGACGCTGGCCGCTTACACGAACCACGTCGTACATATTTGCATCCCGCATACCTTTGGCAATTACCAGCGGTCCTGCTACCTTCTTAATGGTCCCTCTGCTCATCTGAACCAATCACCTGCTTTCTCAGGGGATCTGATGAAACTTTTTCAAAAAAGCTTCCCCCTTCTTATTCATATAAAGCGTTCAACATACATCACGGAATATTTCCTGATGAATACTACTCATTGCTGAAAAGAATATCGGAGCCAACTGCCGTCTCCACAGATTTCTTTACATTTTCGATTCCTGCGCCTGTATTTCCGGCAATTCCTGGTATCTGAATGATTGCCGGCATCAGCGCCTCACTGTATCTGCTGATCTCTGCGGAAAGCTGCTCCGCCAGCTGTTCCGTAATATAAATAACCGCATATTCACCAGCTGCCAGACGGTTCAGCTTCTCTTTTCCCTCTGTTGGATCTTCCACAGGAAAAGTATCAAGGCCAAGAGCCGCAAACCCGTAAATGCTGTTATAATCACCCAAAACTGCGATCTTATACATACATTTCCCTTGCCCTTTCCCGGATAAACTCTTCCGGAAGGCCGCTGCGCTTTCCGGTGAGAATGATCCGCACCGTCTTGATCTCATTTTCACGGGCAAGCACATAGGCTACCAGCGGTCCCAGTGAAAACGAATTGTACAGCTGAGGACGGATGGTCTCGATAATCTGGTTGTCACACCATCTCTCAAAAGCAGAGGCTGATTCCGCCAGCGCCTGCGCTCCGTCCACATATTTCGTTTCTGCCAGATAATTCATGATCTGATCCATCCCGCTTACTGCAGCGTGGATCAGTCTCTCCTTATCCAGCGTGTCACATTCTGCCATGGCTTTTTTCATGAAGTCCGAACTTTTTCCTGTTTTGCAGGCACGAACTGCGATCCGGATATCTGCTACCGCTACCGTGGATTCCGCATACTGCCGGATGATCTCCTCTTTGGATTTCTCTCCGGCTGCTTTTATGGCATCCAGTGCAGCCCGGTCTACGATAATATCCGCAAGCTGTCCGTCTCTTGTATGCAAAAAGGTCTCATAGGCTTCCCTGGCCGCTTCCCGCATATCTTCCGGAAAACGGTCGTACTCTTTATCCTTCAGGAATTTCACCATATCCTCCCCGTCAATGGCACAGTCGCTGAAAAAGATATTCGGCGCTGCTCCATCCAGGATGCTGGCCTTCACAGCCGCTTTCAGGTTATGGAAAAGATCCTGATAAGAAAGAACGGAAAAAACAGATCGGTCCGCTACCAGCGAATCCATGATCTCCCAGATCTTTTCTCGTTCCCTGGAAAGAATGGCGTCCGCACCGGCTGCAGGATCACCGTTTCCCCAGCCCTTCTCTGTAAGGATCTGAAGGCACTGGTGCTCATCCTGACATGCCAGAAGCTGCTCGATCGCCGCCTGATTCAAAAGTCCGGTCTCCAGAACACGTATCCGCGCCACCGCATAGGCATAATCTTCACCAAACATATTTCACGCCCTCCTTTTTGCGATGGTGTTTTACGCAAACAAAATCTTTCTTACCTGATCCAGAAGTTCATCCCGTTTCTCTGCAAACATGGCATCAATGGAACAGTTCTCCTCAATGCCGCCATATATCAGGATAAAACCTCCGTCTATGTTTCTGGTTTCACCGGAAATCTCCAGTGCACCACCTTTTTTCTGTGCCAGATCTTTAATCTCCTCACGGAAATCCGCCGGCATACGTTCCAGATCCTTTTTTGAAAAACAGATCTCGCCTTCTCTTGGAAGAAGGTATTTCTCAGCCATACTTTTAAGGATCTCAAAATATTTCTCTTCATCCAGATTCTTCACACGGTCACAGGCATCTGCGATCACGCTTCCGATCAGTTCCTGCTTGGCTGCAAGAACTGCAGTACGCTTCTTCATATCTGCTGCGGAAGCAGTACGCTCCTCATAGCTTTTCACTTTTGCCCTGGACTGTTCTTCCCTCTGCTGCCGGATCTTATCTGCTTTTTCTCCGGCCTCTGCGAGGATCTCTGCGGCTTTTTTCTCCGCATCGCTGATCGTAACGGCTGCAGAAGCATCGGCTCCTTCAAGAATCTGGCTTACCATCTTCTCTAATCCTGTCATGCTCTGCCCCTCCTGATGAATCAAACCTGAATTCCGCTGACTGCAAGAATGGAGATCAGAAGAGCCAGAATCGCATAAGTCTCAACCATTGCCGGGAAAAGCATCGCTTTACCGAACTGCTCCGGCTTCTTGGCTACGATACCGATAGAAGCTACGGAAGTTTTTCCCTGATGGATCGCGGACAGAAGACCTGCGATCGCAATCGGAAGACATGCTACAAAAATCATAAGACCGGTCTCCAGGGAAATATCGGCAACACCGCCGCCCAGGATTCCAACCTTGGAAAGTGCAAGGAATGCTACCAGCAGTCCGTAAATACCCTGGGTACCAGGAAGAAGCTGAAGAAGCAGAACCTTGGCAAATTTATCCGGATCTTCTGTTACAACGCCTGCTGCTGCACGGCCGGCTGTACCAACGCCGATAGCGGAACCTATACCTGCAAGAGCTACGGAAATGGCTGCTCCCAATAATGCCCAAACGATACCACTCATAATATTAATCCTCCTTAATATCTACATATTTTGTATTTTCGCGGAAGGGGTGGAACTCTTTTCCTCCGCCCTCAAAGAATTTGCCGAAGAACTCTACGTACTGTAATCGGCAGGTGTGCACATATGCACCCAGAAGATTGATCAGAAGGTTAAAGGTATGACCAATCACAAATACAAGAATAAATACGATCCATCCAAAAATACTGTCTCCCAGCATACTTCCCATCTGGTTCATAACCGATGCGATAACACCGGTGGCAAGTCCCAGTGCCAGAAGTCTGGAATAGGAAAGGATATCACTGACCCAGCCTGTAATGTTGTAAAGATCGTAAGCTCCAAGAGCAAGTCGAAGAAACGGATTCTTCTTATCTCTTCCTGACATGAAGAGAATTCCCACTGCTCCGATAATAGCCATCCATTTGCCGACCTGAATCACTGCGGATGGAAGGTTCAGATTCATCTGCGAGATAGAACGGAACATGCTGCTCGGGATAAAGATAAGGATCAGTCCCATAAGAAGCATGAACCAGAGTACTACGTCACAGAAAAAGTCGAGATATTTTTTGTCACGGATCAGCATGTAGCCCTTGAGTCCCATTCCAAGGAACATATGGATCAGGCCAAACAGCATGGAGAACACCAGAAGTCTCATAGGCTCATTTAACGGTGCAAACCATACCGGCTTCACAGTGACCAGTCTGTGCAGATATACTCTTGAGAATACATCGATAAAATCTCCGAAATATCCGCCAAACATCACGCCCCAGAACAAAGTGGACAGTCCACAGTACATGAAAAGACGGATGGATTTCTGCATTCCGCTTTCCATTCTGGGGAACTTTAAGAGCACTCCCAGACAGACCGCAAAAACGATCAGTCCATATGCCGCATCGGATAACATCAGTCCGAAAAGAAATACATAGCAGGCCGTCATAATGGTTGACGGATCGATCTCGCCCTTTCCGGGAAGTCCGAATGCTGCCAGAACTCCTTCTCCTGCTGCCCCGAACTTACCGTTCTGAAGAGCAACCGGAACATTTTCGCCATCAGCATCTTCTGCTTCAAAAACAATGTCATACTTTTCCGTAAGTCGTTTCTCAATTTCCGGAACCTGTTTCTTTGGAAGATATCCTGTCACAAAAAAAGTGCTCTCTGACTGGCGGAGCTGACCTAATACCTCATATTTCTGTGCACGGATCCGGAAATAGTCGGATACAAGCTGGAGAGAATGTTTCCTGTCATGAAGGTTACGGATCTGCTCTCTGATCTGCTCCGATTCTTCCTGAATGTGAGTCACTTCCATCTTAAGGCTCTCCAGTTCCTGTGCCGGAATCTCCGATACCAGCTGCGCCGGCCTTGCAAATCCCTGCATCCGGAGTGCCTCTTCCATCTCCTGTGCC
>CAVEKJ010000006.1:16537-28046 GCA_963616205.1 Prevotella sp. | reverse complement strand
TTTCCAGTGAGTACCAGAAACTGGTGGATAAAAAAACTTTGTATTCCTCACAATTACAGAAGATTCCTGCCCCCAGTTTTATTGTATTTTATAACGGAACAGAACGTCAGGAAGACAGCTGGATAAATTATCTATCCGAAGCATTTGAAACTCCTCCTGATGAACCAAATCTGGAACTAAAGGTTATTACTTTAAATATCAATGAGGGCCATAATCCCAAGCTGATGGAACAATGCCAGACGCTCAGAGAATATGCTCAATACGTTGCCAAAATTCGTTCTTATACAGCCAGAATGCCATTAAATGAAGCCGTAACTCTTGCTGTAAATGACTGTATAAAAGAAGGAATCCTAAAAGATTTTCTTCGTCAAAATCGTTCGGAGGTTATTGCTATGAGTATATTTGAATACAACAAAGAAGAGGAAGAACGGAAAATACGAAAGGCTGAATACGAAGCTGGTGAAGCTCGCATCCTTAATCTTATCCAACACCTTACCCTTGATGGTCGCTCCGATGAAATCCCCAAACTTGCCTCTGACAGAGAGCTGTTAAATACGTTGCTTAAAGAATATAATTTATAAGCACGCTTTCTGCAACAGTTAAAAAGTCCTGGAAGAAATTGATCACCTAATTTCTTCCAGGACTTTATAAATTCTTTTCTAAATCTTATATTTTCATTTACTAATCATCTGTTCAAAAATATGCTTTCCAGGCTTTACTGTCTTTTTATCTTCATCACCAATATGAATTTCAGCAGTTGTATTACACGGAATTGTAATCTCATATACGATTCTATCATCCTCATAGCTCCATTTGGATATGATCTTTCCATATGGAGAATGATAGATTCCCTCTGCATAGCCAAGTTCTTTATTTGGATATGGACGAATAATAATTTTTCCATTTTGTACTACAATTCCGGCGACTCTGTCCATCAGCCAGCCTACTACGGAACCAAATGAATAATGATTCAGGGATGCAAGCTTCACATTTCCATTCTCATCAATCGCATCCCACGCTTCCCACACTGTGGTGGCTCCCTTTCGGATCTGTCCAAGCCAGCTGTTTCCGGTTTCTTTCAGAAGCAGTCTGTATGCAAGATCCACATGGCCATAGTCCGTAAGAACACGAAGAATTTCATGGGTACTGAGAAATCCGGTATTGATCACCTCATCATTTTCCTCAATGGCCGCTGCCAGATTATCGCATGCTGCCTTTTTTTCCTTTTCAGACAGCATATCCATTGCAATGGGACGAACATATTCCGCCTGACGTTTTGTATGGATCTGTCCATTATCTGTACAGTATTCACGGAAAGCCAGGATTGCTTTTTCTTCTTCTCCATGATAAAACTCGCTCTCTTCCTTCTTTCCCAGAACCTCCGCCGTTTTTGACATAATTCTCAGACACAGCGCAAGAAACGGAGTTCCAACCTCCGGCATTCCGGTTCGGTCACATTCCTCACAGGACTCATCAGAATTCGCAATATATCCAGGCTCCAGCCACTCCCCAAAATGATATCCCGTATCCGCCAGATGATCCAGATGCGGTTTTGGATCTGCTTTTCGGAAATCCCGGCTTTCTTTTGCCCTGTTCAGGGAGAATGTACACCATTTTTTCATAGCGTCATAGTTTTCTGTAAGAAAATCCACATTTCCAGTTCTCAGATACATCTTATAGGGAATAATACAGATACTGTCTGACCAGCCAAAACTTCCATCATATTTTTCCCTCAGCCCTCTTGTAGGCACATGCATGGTCAGGCAGCCATCCTCATACTGTGTACATGTCTGTTCTTTCAGAAACTTTCTAAGCACAGGATACACATTGGAAAGATACATGGCAGTATGGGAAAAAATCTGAAGATCTCCGGTAAATCCTCCACGTTCTCTGGTCGGACAATCGGTAGGAATTTCCAGGAAATTTCCTTTCTCACTCCACACAACATTCTGGAACAACCGGTTCACTTTTTCGTTTCCGCACTGAAAACTGCCCAGAAATTCCATATCGGAATATACTGTAATTGCCTCAAACTCCGCATCTGTCAGATCTACATCCGTCTCTACTTTTATGTAACGGAAGCCAAAAATACTTTTCGTTGGCTTGAATATATTTTTTCCTTCTTTACATGTATAAGTAATTTCCTGACGGATACGAAGCTGGCTGATCTCCTCTTCGTTCGGTTCACGTCCCAGCTTTTCTGTAAGAAATGTTTTAATGTCACTTTTATACAGCTGAATATTTTCTATTGTAAAATTTCCATCTCCATCCAGCGTTTCCCCGTGAACCATAAAAATTTTCTGGCCTTCGTGGGCATTTACTGTAAACTGAACATAACCTGCAATATTCTGCCCAAAATCATAGACGATCTCTCCATTTGGAGTTGAAATTCTTTTTCCCTTAAAATGTTCTTTCTCTACTACAGGAAGAGAATCTCCGCAGACCAGCTCGTCATAACCAAACCCGCATACATAAACCGGCTTCCAGTTCCTGATTTCTTCTTTACGTGCATCGTAAATCTCGCCACGCTTCATATCATTTTCGCGGATCGGGCCATCCTGGCTTCCCAGCCAGCTTTCATCACTTATCAGTATAACTTCTCCGTCTATCTCCATCTGACACAGGAATGAAATGTCCGTGCCAAAATGATTTCTCACGCAGTAATAACCAAGTTCCCCTCTGTAGTAACCGTCTCCCAGACTTACCTGAATACTGTTTTTTCCAGGTTTCAGATATCTGGCAATGTCATAAGTCTGGTACTGGAGACGTTTATCATACTGTGAAACTCCCGGTGCAAACAAAAACTCCTCTATCACTGTGTCATTGATCTTCAGCTGATAACATCCATGAGCAGTCGCATACAGCCTGCACTTCTTGTGGATATCTTTTTCGTCCAGTTCAAATTCCCGTTTAAAATAACTGGCCGGCTGGAGTTCTTCCGGGTTTATATCTTTTTCTGTTGTGATCCATTTTGCCTTCCAGTCTTTTTTTTCAAGGCCAAGTTCATAAAAAGCCCGTGCTGTTTCACCCTTATTGTCCTTTTCATCCCATACAGTGATACTGTAGATAACTTTTGATTTCTTCGGGAATTCCGGCATTTTATAAGTCATTTCTGATGACTGCACTTTCCCACTGTCAAATTCTTCTCCACAGTCCGCTTTTGCTGTGATCTGAAAAGCGCTTTGTTTTTCTGCCCCCAGGATCTCCCAGGTAATTCTGGGAAATCTGAAATCAATTCCTGTAGGGTTTGTAAGATATTCGGTCTTTATATTTGCCGCATAAATCATTTTTCTTCACCTATCCTTTCACAGCACCGGAAACCATACCTGCAATAATCTGTTTATTGAAAAACAGGAAAATAATCAGCATAGGAATTGTAATGATAATTACATCCGCAAACAGATAATTATAAGAACTGGTAAACTGTGCAATAAAGTTGTAAATTGTCAGCTGTACAGTCACATGCTCTTTTCCCGGGTAAAAATACAGCGGATTTGTAAAATCGTTAAAAATTGTTACCGCATTCAGAATAACAACCGTAGCTGTTACCGGTTTCAGAAGAGGCATGATGATAGACCAGAACAGTTTTCCGGATGTACATCCATCAATCCATGCAGCTTCCTCCATCGTAACCGGAATTGTATCCATAAAACCTTTGTACAGCATAACGGTAAACGGAATATTAATGGCAGCCTCGATCATAACCATGGAAAACATGGTCTTGTAAATATGAAGAGACTGCAGAAGTCTTAATGTTGGCAGCACCGCAACCGGAACCATCAGGCCGAATACCAGAAGTTTTCCCGCAAACCAAGTTACACGGGTCTTTCGTCTCTGAAGCACATACCCTGTCATGGAACACCCGATGATCAGAATAAGAACCGAAAATATTGTGATCAGACTGCTGTTAAAAAATGCCCGTATAACTTCATAATCGTTGTTTTTCAGAACTTCCAGATAATTTTCAAAATGAACTGTGGACGGAAATGAAAGGATCATTTTGTTTGCTTCTTTTTTGTCTTTAAGTGAATTGAAAAGAACAAACAAAAAAGGAAGGATAAAGATCAGAAATGCCACAACCCAGCCTATCATTTCCGCAATTAAAATATTTATTTTCTTTCTTTTCATTGCAATGCCTCCTCACTTTTATTCAGGAACCACTGAAGCGGGAAAATAACCACACTGATCAGAATCATCAGGATTACGTTTCCTGCCGAAGACAATCCGTAAATTCCCTGTATGTATTGTTTGTAAATAATGGATGACATAACATCTGACGCAAATCCAGGGCCACCACCGGTCATGGTCCAGATCAGTTCGAAAGAACGGAATCCGCCGATCAGTGACAGAATAATAATCGTATTTCTGGAACTTGCTGATAATGGAATGGAAATATATTTCAAGGTTTCTAGTCTGTTGGCCCCGTCAATGGAAGCAGCCTCATAATACGTTTTGTCAATGGATGTCAGTCCTGCCACAAAAATTACCGTTGAAATGCTGATACCTTTCCAGATATCTACCAGTGCTACGGAAAACAGCGCCAGGTTTCGATCTCCCAGCCAGTTTATGGACCCGATTCCCAAAAGGTTCAAAAATGTATTCAGATAACCTTTTGTGGGGTTCATAATTGCTTTGAACATAATTCCTACCGCAACCATGGAAACCAGGTTCGGGAAAAAGACTACTGCTCTCAGAATATTTTTTGATTTAATTTTCCCTGTAAGGAAAATAGCAATAAGGAAACTTAAGAGCACTTTTACTCCACTGGTAAGAAATGCATAGATAAATGTATTTTTAACTCCGATAGACAGAGAGTATTCTGAAAAAAACATCATATAGTTTTTAAGTCCGCAGAATTTTGCTCCCTTTATACTCCAGATAGAAAGGCTGTAATAAATCGACAAAATCGTTGGAACAATGAAAAATAAAATATAGATCAGAAATGTCGGTGCCATAAACCAGTATGACTGCTTTCCGATACAAGTCTTTTTTTTGCGCATAGCCGGCTCCTTTCTACTAAAAGAAACAGCCGCCGCAGTTTCTTATTCTGCAGCGGCCGTCATCTTACCGATCAGTTATCCCAGTCCAGGCCAAGCTGGGTAGCCTGTGCATAACAGTCGGAATCGTAAGTTTCTGCCGCTTCTTCTGCACTCATTCCGCCAGATGCAAGTTCTACAAGAATGTTCTCACAGTTCGGTCCTTTTACCGCACACTCAAATTCCTGTGCAAGGTGTGTATTTCCATTATCAAAATATGCCTGCATATCCTTGGATACTGCTTCGTATGCATTGTCCGGAAGCGTATAGCCCTTGATAGAGAACGGTCCGTAAGGCATTAATTTGGAAGTATAGATATCCAGTGCTTCATCAGAAATATAGTAGTTCAGGAAATCCATAACCGCATCCAGATTCTCGCTGTTTTTGTTTGCATACAGTGCCATACCAACCCATACCGTCAGTCCGGAATTTCCATCATCTGCCGGAACTCCGAAAATTCCGATATTATCAACAGTTTCTTTATCATACAGTGTGTAGATATTGCTGAGCGCCTGTGTCAACATGATCCAGTGTGCACCTTTGCCCTCTGCAAGATATCCGCATCCATCATCATAAGTGGCTGTCAGATAATCATCATTGTAAAATTTAGATACTTCTCCATATTTTTCGAAGGAACGCAGAGCACTGTCCGTAGTGGCATATTTTGCTTTTCCTTCTTCAAATTCTTTTCCAAAATCAGGATCTTTTGAAGTTACATTGTAGTAATCTCCAAGGAACAGAACCTGTGAAGTCCAGGAATCTCCAAATGTTCCAATCAGTCCTGTATATCCTGCATCCTCAGCCGCCTGACAGTTATCCAGGAATTCCTGCCAGGTTGTCGGTACTTCAAGTCCAAGTTCCTCATATATCGCTTTGTTATACATAACACATCCCGCCTGTGAGCTTGCATATGGAATACCGTAAACTGCATCTCCTACTGTCGTTCCTACGGTAAAAGACTCATCAATCCGATCCAGAATTTCCGGATAATCATTAAGATCTACAAAATTTTCTGCCGGATTCATATCATTCAACTTGGAACCTGCATTGGAATAAACGATATCCGGAATATCCCCTGATGCAATACGGGATCTCAGCTGATTAACGCCTTCCTCGCCTGCGGAACGTGTTTCCACTTCAATGTTGATTCCAAGTTTTTCTTCGGCAGCAGCTACTACTGCGTCAAATCCTTCTCTGTCCGCATCTGATGTAAGTCCGATGGTAATCGTTGGTTTATCATCTGCCATTGCTGTTACAGGCATCATGGAAACTGCCATTGCCGCTGCGGAAACCATACACATAATCTTTTTCGTATTCTTCATAAATTACTTTTCCTCCCTTTTCTTCTGTCTTTTACATTTACTTTTTCTTATTCGTCCGTTGTTTCTGATGGTCTTATCATATCGGTTTACAAACAGAATGTAAATGTCAATCGTTGTCAAAAAAATGTCTTGTTTTGCATTTTTATTTCTTCATATTATTGCTATTTTTATAATGTTTTTTGTATTTTCCCCAGTATAAAATATATCATATTTTGTATTTTATCTTTCTATCTATACCTGTGAATGCTTATGACTGATATAGTTTTATATAATATGACAACTTGTTTTCTTTATTTATCACTGTTATACTATAAAAAATATTAATTTTTTCAAAAAAGAGGTGCATATCATATGCTAAATAACGAAATATCCAAAAAGTTGTTTGCTCTTTCCGATGAGGAAATCCGTTATTTATGTGAACATTATATAACGTCTGATGCCATAGGAGAAATTCGTTACCAAGAAGGGCTGCAACAGGACCGTACAAATGACTTTGTTGATTCTCATAAAATCTTCTCCTCTTATAATGCCGTACAGGTACGAAGGCATCCGCGCTTTCACAGTACCTCACGGCATCGTCATAACTTTATTGAAATTGTTTATATGTACCGTGGCAACACTACTCATATCATAAACGGGAAAGACGAAGTCGAACTTCGAGAAGGAAATCTTATGTTCATCAGCCAGCAGACCTACCATGAAATTAAAGAAGCAGACTTTAATGACATAGCTGTTAATATCCTGATCCGGCCGGATTTTTTCGATACTCTGACAAGAACCAATCTGGATTCTCCGATCAATTCCTTCCTGACCAGCTGTATGAACAATACTACCACCACTTCCCCGATCCTTCTGTTTGATATCAAGAATCTTCTTCCCATACAGAATATTCTGGAAAATATCCTGTGGTATTATCTGAATCCCACCGGAAATTACCAGCTCCTGGAAATGAATGCCCATCTTCTTATCGCAGAACTCCAAAGTCACTCGGAAACTCTGTTGCAGCTGCTCCCTCAGGATCACAACCGTGCCATGATTTTTCAGGTTCTGAATTACATCGAAACCAACATTGCAACTGCCACACTCTCCGAAATTGCCGAAGAACTTCACCAGCCCGGTTACCGCCTCAGCAAGCTTATCCATGCCCAGACCGGCCGTACCTTTTCCGAACTGATTCAGGACACCCGCCTGAATAAAGCGATTTCCCTGATGCAAGATACCGACCTCAGCATCAATGACATTATCCGCGAAGTCGGATACAGCAATAATACGTACTTTTACAATCTGTTCTACGAAAAAATGGGCCAGACACCGGCACGGTTCCGGAAACAGTGGAAATGAATTTTTCCATATAGAAAAAAGGTTGCCGGATAGTTTCTTCTTTTCCAAACTATCCAACAACCTTTTTATTTATATTCTCTTACACTATCTACACTCTTATCTCAGATCAGTGTCTTACCACCCGCGATCGTCACAGTCACGCCTGTGATATAATCTGCGCGGCCGCCTGCCAGGAAGGCCATCAGGTCTGCTACTTCTTCTGGTTCGCACATGCGTTTCATGGCTACGCCGCTGGTCAGTTCTTTTTCATACTCTTCCGGAGTTTTTCCTTCAACGAGAGAACGTTTCTGGAACACTTCCTGTACCATTTCTGTGTTTACGTATCCAGGGCACACTGCGGAAACGGAGATTCCATACTCTGCATATTCCAGTCCGAGAACCTGAGTCAGGGAGTTGATACCTGCTTTGGAAATAGAATATACACCGTTTGCGGATTCACCGATCTTGGATGCCTGGGAAGAAATAGAAACGATATTTCCTTTCTTCTTTCCGGAATCACGGAGCTGTTTTGCGAACAGCTGGCTCAGATACCAGATTCCACGGAGGTTGATATTGATAACCTTTTCCCAGTCTCCCGGTTCCAGATCGATCATATGCTTTGCAACCGTAATACCTGCACAGTTTGCAAGAACATCTACCGTTCCTACCTTCTCGTTGATATCATCAAAAACGGCTTTACAGGAATCCAGATTGCTGACATCCAGCGCATAAGCATAGGTTTTCACACCATATTTCTCCGCAACTTCCTCTGCTGATTTTTCCAGCTGCGCTTTGTTAATATCAACCATTACCACATCTGCGCCATACTTCGCAAATTTTACCGCACACGCCTTTCCAATTCCACGTGCCGCACCTGTTACTACACAAAGTCTGTTCTTATAATTTTCACCCATTGTTTCTCATCCTTTCTGAAAAAACTAATCTGTTGTCTGTATCTCTGTTCTGTGCTATCCTTACACTATAGCGTTCCAAAGTAACTGTTTCTGCGTTTATCCGCAGCGATAAAAAACATAAAAACTTATATCAGGAGAAGCTTATGCATAAACTGGAAGATGGAATCCTGGATTCCTCGGAAATTTATTTTTTACAGCCATCCGCTTTTGCTGAGCAGGCGTTGTTTTATCTCCAGCATCTGGGGATTTTTGAGTGCGATGACCGTTACGTTGTTACTCATCCATACTGGGAATCTGTCCTTCTTCTCTTTATTGACGAAGGCGAACTGGAAGTTTCCTTACGCCAGGAGAATTTCATTGCCCGAAAAGGAGATATCGTCCTTCTGGACTGCCGTTATGAGCATGTTTACCGTGCCCTCCGCCATCTGAAATTTCATTACATACACTTTGCCGGTGCCAGTTCTTTTGATTACGCCGGTCTGATCCATGAACTGAATCACAGTGCCCTTTTACATCAGGCCTCTTCACCGACCTTAAACAGCGCATTCCAGAACCTTCTCTATCTTGTACGTTCGCAGACAACTGCTCAGAATGAACACCGTATCTCCGTATACATTCATATGATCCTCTGCGAACTTTCCGAGTCCTGCCACAGCCTTCCTGCTGCTGCCAATACTTCCATCGAGCAGTCTGTACGCTTCATGGAAAAACATCTCACAGAAAACGTCTCCCTTGATGAGATTTCCTCCCATGTAGGACTAAGCAAATACTACTTTAACCGTCTTTTCCGCCGCTATATGGGAATGACCCCTCACCAGTATTTTCTGAATATGCGTGTCCAGTATGCCAAAAAGCTTCTCATGACTACTCACGATTCCATCGAAAACGTAGCCGAAAAATGCGGTTTTGACAGTCCTTCCAACTTTATCCGTCTGTTCCGACAGCGTACCGGCATGACTCCTGCGGCTTTCCGTAAAATTCCTTTCTGATCCGGTCAGAAATATCTCGGCATCACTTCATGAAGAAAATCAACGGACTTTTTCACTGCTGTCAGTGCTTCCATTGTTTTATCCTCGATTTCCAGGGAAACCGGTCCGTCATATCCCATCATGCTGAGCACTGCAAAAAATTCTTTCCACCATTCGGTACTCTCTCCAAATCCAAGAGCCACATAATTCCAGTACCGGTTCTGGTAATCATCAAAAAACTTCGTCTCAAGTCCACCGTTTGCGGCAAATCTTCCCCGTTCTTTGCGGAGATCTTTTGCATGTACATGATGGATTGCATCTGCACCCAGTGCTCTGGCCATCTCAATTCCGTCTCCACCCATCCACATATGGTGGCTTGGATCAAGGTTCATACCAACCATCGGGCCTACTGCGTTCCGAAGTTTCAGCAGGGTCTCCGCATTGTAAACACACTGTGCACCGTGGTTTTCCAGGGCAATGGAAGTAATTCCACAGTTTTCTGCCAGTTTAACTGTTTTTTCCCAGTATGGGATCAGTACATCCTCCCACTGGTATTTCAGAATATCCTGGCAGCTCATAGGCCAGCAGGTTGTGATCCAGTTTGCAGTAGTATCTGTGGGATTTCCTCCCGGACATCCGCTCATCATAACAATGTTATGGACACCCAGCTTTTCTGCCAGCTGAAAAGTTTTCTCAACGACTTCCTGATGCTGCTTTCCTGTTGCATTAGGCTCCAGCTGATTCCCGGAACAGTTCAGTGCTTCCAGCACCAGTCCGTGTTTCTGGATCGTGTCCATATATTCTTTTCTTGCGTCCTGATCTTCCAGCATTTTATCCAGATTGATATGGGGTGCGGAAGACCAGTTTCCACACGCGATCTCCAGTGACTCGATTCCGATATCCGCCGCTGTTTTTACCATTTCCTCAAAGGGCAGATATGCAAGTCCGTCTGTATTCAAACATAATCTCATAAGCAACCTCCTTTTTGTTTTCCGTGATATTTTATGCTTAGAGTATGCCTTATCCGAGGCAGAAAAACAATCTCTGCTCCTGCCCTAAAATATTCAAATCGTGCTCTGTAAAAGTTCAATACTTCCAAACAAATCTATAGTCCTTGGACAAGTCAAAAAAAAGCATATTTTCCAATAAAAATCCCCTGTAAAATCTGTTCATAATCTGATATTCTGACATTATCTGAAGAACATTACTACCTGTTCTGCTGCTGGCAGAATAATAAAAAACAGGAGGATTTTGCTTATGATCTATTATGTATCAGCCACAACACCTAACAGCGGCTGCGGTTCCAAAGAATATCCTTTTAAGACCATTAATGAAGCCGCTTCTGTCGCCTGTGCCGGCGATGAAATTCTTGTGGCTCCAGGCATTTACCGAGAATATGTAAATCCGGTTAACGGAGGAAGTGATGACCGAAACCGTATCACCTATCGTTCCACAGAGCCCCTCGGTGCAGTGATCAAAGGTTCCGAAATTGTAAAAGACTGGAAATTATATAAAGATACCGTCTGGGTTGCTGAAATCTCCAACGGGCTTTTCGGAGATTTCAACCCATATACAACAAAGATCGAAGGTGACTGGCACTATAATCCCAACCCCATACATACCGGTGAAGTTTATCTCAACGGACGTGCCATGTACGAAGTATTTTCCATAGAAGATGTGGAAAAAGCAGAAACAGACCCGGCTTCCTGGGAATTTGAACTGAGCAGATATAAGTGGTATACCCTCCAGAAAGATGGCTGCACCATCATTTACGCGAATTTCCTTGGCGCAGATCCAAACAAAGAACTGGTAGAGATCAACGTACGCAAAAACTGTTTTATGCCCGACAAAACCGGAGTAAACTATATTACTGTTTCCGGTTTCGCCATGAAACAGGCAGCTACCAACTGGGCACCGCCAACTGCATATCAGGATGGCCTGATCGGCCC
>CAVEKJ010000006.1:8537-16527 GCA_963616205.1 Prevotella sp. | reverse complement strand
GAATGGTCGGCCCTCACTGGTCCAAAGGATGGATCATCGAAGACTGTGAGATTTCCAATTCCAGATGTTCCGGTATTTCTCTTGGAAAATATCTCCAGCCGCAAAATAATAACAAATGGTTACATACTCACCTAAAAGATGGCACACAAACCCAGCGTGATGCCGTATGCCTTGCAGTTTTTGAGGGCTGGACAAAAGAAAACATCGGTTCCCACATTGTGCGCCGCTGTAACATTCACGACTGCGGACAGACTGGTATTGTGGGACATATGGGAGGAGCTTTTTCCCTTATTGAAGATAATCACATTCATCATATTAACAACAAGCAGGATCTTATGGGCGCAGAAATCGGCGGGATCAAGATGCATGCTGCCATTGATGTGATATTCCGCAGAAATCATATCCATCATTGTACCCGTGGTATCTGGCTTGACTGGGAAGCCCAGGGAACCCGTGTAACGCAGAATCTGTTCCATGATAATGTACCTCCAAAAGGACTGAAACTTACCAGTGATATCTCTCTTGCAGAGGATCTGTTTATCGAAGTCTCTCATGGTCCTACACTGGTTGACAACAACCTCCTGCTTTCCAGCTGCTCCTGCCGCATCAGTGCACAGGGAATCGCCATGGTGCACAACCTGATCACAGGTTCTCTGACCTGGGTTGGTGAAGGAACAGAAAACAGCACCCCGACACTGCCATCTCCACGTTACACCCCTTACCATTTCCCGCACAGAACGGAAATCGCAGGATTCATGACCTTTCTTCACGGCGATATCCGTTTTTACAACAATATCTTTATTCAGCAGGAAATCCGTAAGGATCTGGAAGAATACACAAAAGAAACCGGTGTCAACCGCATGAGTGCATACAACTTTATCTGCGGAACCAAAGCCTATGACGGATATCCAACGCCGGAGAAATATTTTGCGGAGTTTACTCCTGAACATACGATCCAGCGTTTTGGACAGGGAGAAGATACCGAAAACCGTGATCTTTTTTATCAGCCACTGCCCGTGTACACCGGAGGAAATGTATATTTCAACGGAGCAAAGCCCTGTGACTGTGAAAAAGAGTATATTGAAGACACAGAACATAAAATCACCTGCAACCTTACAGAAAACAATGGTATCTACACCTTCCAGACAAATGTTTATGACTATCTGACTGATGTAAAGGCAGGCATCATCAGCACAGAAACCCTGGGACAGGCTTTCGAGCCGGAAGAAGCTTTTGAAAATCCAAACGGTTCTCCGGTCGTCCTGAATATGGACTTCTTCGGAAATCACAGATCCTCGGCTACTATCCCCGGACCATTTGCGTCAGCACCTGCCGCTCCGGTTCTCATAAAATAAACCCCAAAACAGAAACTTTTCCCTTTATTTGGCCCCTTTTATACCTTCAGCAGGAACTGTTGTCCACCAGTTCCTGCACAAAAAAAGACAGTATAACTATTCTTTCACCTGCAGTTATACTGTCTTCTTTTTTATTCTGCCTCTTTCTGATAATCCCGGTAACTCATTCCTGTATATTTCTTAAAACATTTCCCGAAATAATTTGCATCCGGAATCCCTACTTTTTCTGCTGTCATATACATTTTCTGACCGGTTTGCGCAAGTTTTTTTGCGATTTCCATTCTGCATTCGATCAGATAATCAATTAAAAGTTTTCCTGTCTCCTTCTTATACATACGACTCAGGTAACTTCTCTCAAACCCGAACTGTTCTGCCAGCGAAGCTACATTTAATTCCGGGTCCTGATAATTCTCCAGGATGTAGCGATTGATCTTTGATACTACCTTATCCGGATTTTCAATATTGATCACAATGTTTTCTCTTTCTGCTTTCCGGCGTTCCAGAATTCCCTGTTCCACTTTTTTCAGCCGTTCCAGAATATCATCCGGTTCCACCGGCTTTACAAAATAATCCGCCACCCCAATCCGAAGGGCTTCACGGGCCAGTTCAAAATCTTCATAGGCCGTTAACACGATCACCGCCAGATCCGGATTCTGCTTCAGAGCGATCCTGCTAAACGTCAGGCCATCCATAAATGGCATTTTAATGTCTGCGATCACCAGCTCCGGTTCCACTTCTTCCATCTTGTTGAGTGCCTCCACCCCACTGGACGCAACCCCTGCTACTTCCATGTTACAGCTCTCCCACGGAATCGTCAGCTTCATGATATTACAGATCGCCGGTTCATCATCAACCAGCATGACTTTGATTTTCCTCATCACTGGATGCCTCCTTTTTCATCGGTATCTTCAGAAGAATCTCCGTATATTCTCCCTCTTCACTGTAAATACTGCAGATATCCTTTCTTTCATAAAACAGCTCCAGCCTTTTGATCGTTGCTTTCAGTCCAAAGCTCCTGGAATTTTCCCCGGAAAGAATACTCCTGATCTTATCCTCCGACATTCCCACACCGGTATCTTTTACAGAAATCATGACACTGCCTTCTTCACACCAGATATGAATGCCAATCTCACACATCTCTCCCTTTGGCCGAATGCCATGATAAATACAGTTCTCCACAAGCGGCTGAAGAGACAGTTTCAGAATATAATAACCGGCAGCTTCTTCATCCATCCGGATGTCTGTTGTAAAAATATCCGCATACCTCAGTGACTGTAATTTCAGATAATCACTGATGATCTGCACTTCTCTGGAAACCGGAATCTCACGGCTGCCTTTGCTGAGAAAATTTTTGTAAAACCGTCCAAGTGTCTGCAGACTCTCAAAAGTCTTCCTGTCTTCATTCTGCAGTGCCATATATTCAATCGTATATAAGGTATTATACAGAAAATGAGGTTTGATCTGTTCATGAAGAACATCCAGTTCCAGTCTGTATTCTTCTTTTTCTTTTTCCAAAAGACTGTTCAGAAGATTATTGATCTCAACCAGCATTGTATTATAACTGTCTTTAAGTTTACCGATCTCATCCTTATCCGTTTTCATACTTACCCGATGCAGATATCCGTTTCGTACCTGTTCCATGGAAGTTACCAGTTTTCCAATGGGTTTGGTAACCTTCTTCCGGACAAAAAAATTCACAGTCATCAGGCTCAGGAGCGAAAGAATGATATAGATCAGTGCCATCGTAAACAACCCGCTGTAATGTTTTGCCGTATATCCATTTTTGCGAAGAGACGCTATTTTCATGTCCCATTTCGGTATGTTCTTCTCTGTAATAATATACCTTTTTCCATTTTCTCTGTAAAGCTCCTGCCAGTCACTTTTACCCGATATTACTTTCTCTTTTAGTTTTTCCGGCATTCCCGTATCAACCAGGACGTGCCCCCAGCTGTCCATGATCAGAGCCTCACCGCCTGGTTCTTCCAGCAATGAAGTTATTGTATCTTCAAAAAAATCTGCCCGAAGGTTAATTGCAAGATACCCGATTTTTTTCTGTGTATCCACATCATAAACAGCCCGCATGTAAGAAATCAGGGGAGCCCCATTTATCAGGCTGAATGCACCATTTCCGCCATAACGCAGCAAAGGTTTCCCTTTCTTTTCATCCAGATCCGCCATCCAGTTTTCACCTGTGATAACATCCTGGTCCATATAGGTTAAGGTCATCTGCAGACTGATCTTCTGCCCGTCCGGACGGATAATATAGATAGAACTGATATAATCCCATTGGATTACACAGTTATAAATATCGTCCAGTGCTTTCAAATAAGCAGATCTTACGTTTTCTTTTGAAGCAGACAGAAACTTCCTTACATATGTATTTAACATAATGATCCTGGACATGTTATTTATGCTCTGAAGTTCCGCATCCATGACATCAACGGAAGACTGCACCAGTTTCTGGTCCTTTTCCATTGCATATTCTGTCATGTCTGCCCTGTAATACATAGAAAAACAAACAAGAAAAAACAGATTCAGCACAAGGATAATCCCAAACAGTACCTGCAGTTTCCGATTCAGACTCCAGTTTTTGCTGACTGTTTTCAACTTTTCTCCCATACATCTTCTCCATTCTTTTCTACTTCCCGGAACACAACAAAGCAGACACTTTTTTGTGTCTGTTATTTTTCTTTCTTATATTCAATTATACAGCAACTGACAGCAGCTGTCCTGTAAACGCAACAGCTGCTGTTCAGATTTTTTATCCTTTTATCGCACCGGCCATCATGCTTTCCTGAATCTTCTGGCTCATCAGGCAATAGAGAATGATTACAGGAATCGTGGAGATCACAAGTGCTGCTCCAATTGCACCCCAGTCTGTAGTAAATGCAGAGGACAGATTCCGGATACCAACGGTCAGTGTTCTGTACCTTTCCTTGCTGATAAAGATAACCGCAAACATCAGCTCATTCCATGCCTGCAGGAATACGAAAATTCCAACTGTGGAAAATGCCGGTTTCATCAGCGGCAGGATCACTTTCCAGAAAATTCCGTAAATCCCGCATCCGTCCAGACAGGCGGCTTCTTCCAGTTCTCTCGGGATTCCTGTCATAAATCCACTACAGATCAGGATCGACATGGAAAGGGAAAATGCCGCATAGGGAAGGATCAGTGCCTGATAGGAATTTACCATGTTCAGGGTTCGCAGGATCAGAAAGATCGGAAGAAGGCTTGCATGGATCGGAATCGTAAGCCCCAGCATGAAAAAGCTGTTCATCTTTCCCCGCCATTTCCAGATCATACGATTCAGTGCAAAAGATGCCATGATCGCACAGAGTACACAGAGAACGATCGTACCACCTGTAACGATCACGCTGTTCATAAAATACAGGCCCATTTTTCCGGTAGTCATCGCTGTCTGATAATTGCTCCACATAATTTTGTGGGGAAGACCTACCATATTTTCTCCAAAAATTTCACTGTTATCTTTAAGAGACAAAGTTACCAGGAAATACAGAGGAAACAGCTGCAGTATGGCAAACAGCACCAGCACTATATGAATCGGTCCAAATCTTGATTGTTTTAATCCTTTTTCTTTCATATCAGTATTCCTCCGTCTTAAAGAATTTCTGGATCAAAAGTGCAAATATAAAACATTCAATGATAATGAAAACCGCATTGGCACTTCCAAGACCATATTTGTTTCGGTTAAAGATCATATTTACCATCAGGGTACTTGGCACTTCTGTCGCATGTGCAGGACCACCGCCGGTAAGTACATAGATCAGGTCAAAAGCTTTCAGAGAACCGGTTACTGCAAAAAGCACGCAGGTTTTCAGGATCGGTTTGATCATGGGGATCGTTATCTGGAACGCGATCTGGCGTTCATTGGCTCCATCGATCATTGCGGATTCCCGGATATCTTTGGATACAGATTTGATCGCTGCATACATCAGAAGCATGTGATAACCTATGTACTGCCAGATGATCGGAACCATTGCACAGATCAGAGCTGTTTTTTTGTCGCCCAGCCAGCCACGCTGCAGATTTTCCAGCCCAAGGGCTCCCAAGAGCCCGTTGAGCATGCCATACTGAGGATTGTAGATCTTCAGCCATAATTCACCGATCACGATAGAAGAAAGGATAACCGGGATAAAGAAGATTGAGAGGAAAAAGCGCTCTCCTTTTACTCCCCTTGCCAGAACCAGTGCAAAGAATAATGCGATAGGAAGCTGGATAAACGTAGATGCAGCAGCCAGCCAGAGGGAATTCACAATTGCTTTTGTAAATCCGGTGGTAGGATTTTTAAACAGGTAGACAAAATTTTTCAGCCCTACAAAAGTTCCTCTCGTCAGTCCGTTCCAGTCCAGAAGGCTGTAATAGGCAGACATGCAGATCGGAATAATGATCATGGTCAGAAATAAAAGCAGTGCAGGCGTCAGGAACAGCACGATCGCTTTCTTATTACATAATACTTTGTTCATAACAATCCCCCCACTTAAGTCTTAGCTCTGCAGCTGCATATCCATTCCTTCTACAAAATCTTCCGGTGTAATATCTCCGGTAAAGAGCTGCTGCAGTAAGGAAAGATATTCTGCCGCATCGTCGGATACCATTGTTGTGTCAAACCAGAGCACATAAGATGTTGCATTGGATTTGTATTCATCAAGTTTCGCCTGGAAATCAGATGTTGCCTCTGTCTCCGGTGTGTCTGTCCACGGAGATGTTGAGATTCCGTCTTCCTGTGCTGTTGCCGCAATACGTCTGGAAAGTTCAAATGCTGTATAAGCTGCCTGATCCGGATGCTGGGATTCTGCGGATACAAGGAATGCATCACTGCTTCCGCCCATCAGATCAGTTGCTTTTGCATTATCCCCAACTACCGGGAAAGTAAATACATCAAAATCATCGGGGTTATCTGCCTGATTATAAACATCGATGCAGGCGTTTGCCAGCTGGGCCATCATTGCCGCATCACCGTTTTTGAAAAGTTCCAGCTGCTCATTGTAGGAAAGTCCTGCTGCACCATCCACAAACGCTCCCATATCTACCAGCTCTTTGATCTGCTGTGCTGCCCAGAGGAAATCCTCGTCATTATAGGAACCGCCCTGACGTGTCAGTGTTTTCACGGTTTTGTCATGTCCTGCGGATTTCAGAACCAGTGCATCGTGAAGAACTGCCAGACACCAGGGTTCCTTTGCAGAAGTACAGATCGGCACTTCTCCGTTCTCTTTCAGAGTTTTGCAGACATCCATAAACTCATCCCATGTCTCCGGGGCTTTCAGTCCGTATTTATCAAAGATCTTCTTGTTGTACATTACTGCGGAACAGTTTACGGAATAGGAAGTTCCATATAAGGAACCATCTACATAACGTGCATTGTTTGTGCTGGACTCCGGAAGCAGTTCTGTATATTCTTTGTCATAATATGGTGTCAGATTCAGAAGTTTTCCTGCCTCTGCAAATTCCTGGGAAAAACCTCCCTGCCATGCATACACGATATCCGGGATCTCATTGGCTGCCATGGCTGATTTCAGTTTTGTTTTATAGGATTCATTCTCGAAATACTCCATATTTACTTTGATATTTGGATATGTCTTTTCGAAATCCTCAATGGCTGTTTCGTATGCATGATGATAAGCATCGGAATCATTTGCAATACACCAGGCATCAATTTCGATCTTGTCATCTGTATTCAGTGCATCCTCCAGAGATGGAACGTCTCCGTCCGCCCATACCATCTGCACCGATGACATTGCCAGGATACCGCTGGTTGCAAGTACTGCTAACTGTTTCACTCTTTTCTTCATTCTTCAATCCTCCTTGGTTTCTGATTTTTTCACGTTTTTCTTATCTGATGATGCTATTTTATAAAAATCCCCTTAATTTTTAAAGGTATTATCCTTGCCCGAAAAGGTAAATTTGTGACCCTGCACAAAAAAACACCATTTCACAGATTTTTTCATCTGCAAAACAGTGTTTTTATTTTTCCCGGACTTTTCCGTCAGTTGACATTTCCCACCCCGGGAATTATCATAGAATCATATATTATCAGCGATTATGGCAACCATCTGCAGTATCCCGGTTGCTGCTGGACACGGAGGTAAATCTATGGCAGTCAAATTAAAAGATATTGCTGCACGAGCCGGCGTTTCTGCCACAACATGCTCCCTTATCTTAAATAACAAACCCATCAGTGTTTCGGAGGAAACCAAACAGAAAGTCCTGGAAGCAGCCCAGCAGATGGGATATGCCCGCAAACTGGAAAGCCGTAACTTTGGCCTGATCGTTCCTGATCTTGGAAATCTTTTTTATACGGAAATTATAAAAAATATTTCTCACAGAGCCCAGGAATCCGGATATAATCTGATCATCTTGGATTCCAACAATGATGCCGAACAGGAATACCGCAATATTCTTCAGCTGAAAAACACCAGCGTTGACGGGATCATTCTTTCCCTGGTATGTAAAGAAAATGTATCCGAAAAAATGACCCAGTGTATCCGCCAGTTAAACAGCAGCCAGATTCCTGTTGTTCTTTTTAACAGTGTCAACCCTGCATTCGGCTGCCATGCTGTCCTTCTTGATGACTACTGGGGCGGATATCTCGCGACCAGACATCTGATCGATCTGGG
>CAVEKJ010000006.1:0-8527 GCA_963616205.1 Prevotella sp. | reverse complement strand
AGCCGGAATTCCCTTTAATCCGGATCTGATCACAGGTGATTCTTATACCATTGAATGCGGATATCAGTCAGCCGCAGTCCTGGTTGAAAAAGGAGTTACCGCTATTTTTGCCCATAATGATATGATCGCACTGGGTGCCTATCATTATCTGAGAGAACATCATATCCGGATCCCGGAAGACATTTCCCTGGTGGGTTTTGATAATATTCCGATCATTTCAACCCTGGAACTGCCTCTGACAACCGTAGCACAGCCTATTACCCAGATTTCCAACCGGTGTATTGACCTTCTGCTTCAGTCGATCAATACACCGTCCACGGACCGCGTTTCCGTAACCCTGCAGCCGGAACTCATTATCCGGAAAAGCACCGGTCCTGTTACCACCGGAACTGATATGAACCGGAACTGATATGAAGGCATACACCTTCTTCGTCTTCTTTCACATTTAACAGTCCTTCAAACCCGCTCATATCGCCTTTGGATTCCTGAATACGGCCTGCTGATGTATTTTCAATAAAAACTTCAGCAGTCGTATTGGCAGGAACTGTCACATCTAGTTTCATTCCTTTTTCTGTCCGTTCCCAGCGGCTTTTAACTGTTCCCTGTTCTGTCACGATTTTTCCTTCCGCAAATTTCAGACGTTCTGTAAAATACGGACGGATACGTACCGTTTTAAAGCCTGGCTCTGCCGCTGATATTCCACACATTCCTTCGATCATCCAGTTTCCGATGGAGCAGAAGGCCGGCTGGATAAAAGAACTGTCCCCACGGGTTCCGTCGGGCATAATAGCTTGCATGGACTCCCATACAGTTGTCGCCCCCTGATCCACCTGATACAGCCAGGACGGGTATTTTTCATTTAAAAGAAAATCATACATCTGCTCCGATTTTCCGTTTTCACAGAGAAGCTCGGGAAGAACCAGTGCAGAGGAAAATCCAGTATCCATCCCCTTTTCTTTCACAAGTTCCATAATGCGGTCAAAAAGCTTTTCCTTTGCGTCTTCCGGGCAGAGATGCATATGCAGCGCAAGAATCTGTGCTCCCATGTACGGTGACTCCAGGATCTGTCCCCGGTCGTATAATTCCTTTACTGCAGCTTCACGGATCTTCCGGTTCAGCTCTGCATACATTCTGGCATCTTCTGTTTTTCCAAGGACTTCCGCTGCCTTGCTCATAATTTCTGTAGAATATGCATAATAGTAAGTTCCGGTCAGATTACAGAGTGCCAGCCTTCCATATATGGCAGTTCCGGTTTCTTCATCCCAACATGCACTTGGTGTCAGCCAGTCTCCAAAACTCCAGTCTGCATTCCAGATATATTTCAGATACGGTTCCCGTTCCGGTGTTACTTCACCAATGGAAACAGGGTTTGCGCTTTCTGCACGGTATTTCTCAAGCTCCAGCCATTTCTGCATCATCGGATAGGAATCTTCCAGAATACGTTTGTCTCCATATTTCTGATACAGATGCCACGGCAGGATAACGGTCACATCCCCCCAACCAGGAGTGGAATGGTTCATTGCTGTATTTCCATTGTGAAAATCCGGAATAACGCCCGGAACTTCCCCGTGTTCTCCCTGATCGCAGGCCAGATTAAGGAGCCACCGTCTGAAGTTTGCCTCAACGTCCAGGTTATAGCATACAGTCGGTGCGATCATCTGTATATCACCGGTCCATCCGGAGCGCTCTCTGTCCGGATTATCGGTAACGATGGACATAACATTGGAGCGGAGTGTCCATTCGATATTTTTCTGCAAACGGTTTAATTTCTCATTGTCTGTGGTGATCTCAGCCAGCACTGCCACATCACTTCCGATCAGGCGCGCTTTGATCTCTGACGGAGTTACCTCACCCTTGTCCGCACTGATGCAGATATATCGGTATCCATGGTAGGTAAACCCGGGATCGTAATCTCCCTCTCCGTTTTTATCCAGAACTACGGTATCGATCATCTGGCTGTTATATCCCGTTATTTCGTAATGATAGTTTCCGTCTTTATCCGGTTCCTCAAAATATTTCAGGGTAACTACCGCTTCCGGTTCACCCTTCAGGTGCATGGTGGCACTGCCTGCCATTGCCTGTCCGAAATCAATGATCTGTTCGCCTTTCGGTGACCAGTAGATCCTGGTATTATCCATAACTTTCAGGACTTTAATGTGCTGGGCATTCTGTCCTTTCAGATTTGCGTATCCATAGTCCACTTCGTTCACTGGTTTCCAGGCTGAATCATCGAAATTTTTATCTGACCAGTTTTTATTTTCAAGACGGCAGTCATATTTTTCCCCGATAAAAATATCTGCATATCTTCTCGGGCCATTGCTATCGGACACAAAAGAACTGTCACTGCCTATGATCTGCTCTGTTCCATCTTCATAACGCAGATGCATCTGAAGAAGGAAGGCAAGCATATCTCCAAATCTGGCAGACTCGCCGGAAAATCCGATTCTTCCTGCCCACCAGCCATCTGCCAGTGCGATCCCGATCACATTTTCTCCCTCTTCCAGAAGGTCTGTGATATCGTAGGTCTGCACCTGAAGATAATCTGCGTAAGCAGTCACTTCCGGCGCAAGTTCGTAATCTCCCACACGTTTTCCATTGATCTCCATACGGTAAACACCATGTGCGGTAGCATACGCTCTTGCCCTGCCGACTTTTCCTGAAACTGTAAATTTTTTACGGATCATCTGGACCGGATAAAGAACGCTCTCATCGATCTCTTTGCTCTGCAGGTGTCCGTTTTCCACATAAGTGTCAATTTCCGGTTCATAAAGCCATCTTCTGGTGTTATTTTCAAACATCCGGACAAAAGGAAGTTCTTTTTCCGTATCCCAGGTTACATGAAATACCGGCGTCTGTTCCGGCTCGATCCACTTTGCCTGCCAGTCATTCTCCGAAAGAAGCCCCATCTCAAACCAGGCATCTTTTTCTCTCTTGCAGATATTTCCACGGTTATCTGTCACTTCCACATTCCAGTAATACCTGGTTTCACTTTCCAGCTCAATCCCGGTAACCAGGCAGGCTGTTTCTGTACTTTCCACTCGCCCACTGTCAAAAACAATCTCCGGCCCCTTTGCCTGTCCGGATATTTCTTTCTTTACAATCACATGGAACGCTTTCTGTGCAGCACCTCTTTCTTCTGAACACAGGTTCCATGTCAGACGCGGGCTTCTGATCGATATGCCCAACGGGTTTTCTATTGATTCACATCTCAGATTGTAAATTTCCATGATTTATGCCTCCTCTTTATTTTCCTTCCCGTTGTCTGATAAATTCTTCGACTGCCTCATGCATTGGAATAGATGGGGCAGCACCTTTCTTTGAAACTGCCATGGCTGAAGCCGCGGAAGCTTCTTTTAATGCTACTTCTGCTGTTTTTCCCGCACAGAGCGCTGCCAGAAAATATCCACAGAATGTATCTCCTGCTGCCGTGGTATCCACAGCATCCACTTTAAAGATCGGATGGGAACAGAACTGATCCCCGCAGCCGTAAAGTACGCCTTCTTTTCCAAGTGTCATGACAATGGCTGCTTTCGGATATTTATTACGGAGTGCATTCAGGATCTCCGGAAAATCTGCTTCCTCCGAAATCCCTGCCAGGGCTGCTGCTTCCAGTTCATTTACCATAAAAATGTCCACCAGTTCCAGCGGAAATTCTTCCGGATTCTTCGGGATCGGAGAAGCGTTAAATACAACTCTGCATCCTTTTTCATGACTGAGACGAATGATCTCTTCAACCATATTAATCTCATTCTGCAGAAGCACAAAATCTCCGGCTTCTGCTTTTTCCAGTACACTCCGGATATATTCTTCTGTATACATGCGGTTTGTCCCCGCGCTGACGATAATACGGTTCTGGCCTTTGCTGTTTACTTCAATAAATGCACAGCCACTTTCTGTATCCATAGTCCGCAGACAGGAAACATCCGCACCTGCATCTGCAAGGATCTCTTTCAGGAAAAGTCCGTCACTGCCCACCGCTCCTGCATGCAGTACCTGTGCTCCTGCACGGGCTGCTGCCACTGACTGGTTCAGGCCTTTTCCACCTGCATTGACACTGTAGCCTGTAGCCATGATGGTTTCCCCAGGCTGCACAAAATCCTCCACGTTACAAACTTTATCAATGTTTAAAGAACCAAAATTAATAATCTTCATATCTTTTACCTTCTCCTTATCTTTTTTATCTTCATTTTCCCATAAACTTCAAAGCAATACAAGGAAACAGGCTTCAGATATTTTCTACTGAGAAGCTGTAAGTACCGGACGGAACTTCGTATACTTCTCTGTCTTTTTCGCTTCCGCAGTATCTGACTTCGTCCGCATTCTCCGCTTTTACAGCACAGCGGCCTTCATTTTTTACCGGAACTTCAATCTTTCCGGTGCAGTTAAACGGAATCGTTACTTTTAACTCAAACGCATCCTTTTCTTTCTTCCAGTCAACACTGACTTTTCCGCTGACAGTATCCATGCTGGCATTTACATGATCCAGTTTTTCCGGAATATACGGGCAGATCCGGACTTTTCGGAATCCCGGTGTGCTCTCATCCGGCTGAATACCTGCCAGATATTTGTGGAAACAGATTGCAAAAGCACCGTACATCGGATGATTTCTGGAAGCCATATCCGCCAGGATCGTATCCGGTTCGTTGATCTCTTCCCAGCGCTCCCATATGGTTGTGGCACCTTTTTCCAGCATATAGCCCCAGCTTGGATATGTGGTCTGTGTAAGGATATCGTAGGCCACATCCGCATAACCATTTTTAAAAAGTATCTCCAGAATATATCTGGAGCAGAGGTTTCCGGTGGTGAGATGTGTATTATTTTTCTCAACAATATCCTCCACGATATTTTTCATGATCTCCGGCACATCTTCCTCTGGTGCCATTCCCATAAATACCGCCATTGCGTTGGCACCCTGGCTGTTCTTTCCAAAATATTTCTTTTCTCTGTTATAAAAACGATCCAGAAATGATTTCTTGATCTTTTCTGCTTTCTCTGTAAAAATTTCCGCATCTTTGTCTTTTCCAAGTATACGGGCTGTTTTTGCCATCAGCTGGCACATATAGGCAAACGATGCAGTTCCAACAAGGATGGTTGGCGTAATGGTAGATACCGCTCCGCCTCCGGTTCCTTCTCCCGTAAGCGCACAGGTTCCTGCCATGGGGCCTGCCCAGTCTCCCATATGGGAAAAATAGACAACTCCGTCCTCAGAGTTCCTCTCCAGATAGGAAAGCCAGCGGATATTCATATCATAATTATCTTCCAGGATCTTTTTGTCCCCGTAGAAGCAGAATACATTCCACGGCAGATTTACCGGAGTGATTGCGATCGGGTCCATCGGAATCGCTCCATATCTTCTGTGTGGAGCTGTATCTGACAGTACTCCGGAGACTTTTCCCTGGGTATCGCGGATGTCCCGCATCCATTTTGTATACAGTTTTACCAGATCGTAACTGTATAACGCACACTCATTTCGGACAGACATATCATTGGTCCATCCCAGACGCTCATCTCTCTGCGGGCAGTCTGTTGGAATGGAATGACGGTTTGTCTCTTCGGTTCTGCATACAACCTCATAAAGCTTATTCAGTAACGGTTCTGAGCTCTCAAAGGTGGCAGTATGAGGAATATCTGACTGTACCATGCATCCTGTAACCGTATCAGCTTCCGGTGCCTGTTCAAATCCCTGTATATTTACAAACTGAAAACCATGGAATGTAAATTCCGGTTCAAAAATTTCTTCCTGTTCTCCCTTCAGGATATATGCATCTTCCGCTTTTGCTCCACGGACTGATAATTTGTTGACTCTGTGATCCGGAAACTCTGTCTCTGCATAGGAAAGTGTAAATTTCTGGCCTTTTTTGCCTTTCACTTTCAGGCTTACCCAGCCGGCAATATTTTTTCCCATGTCAAAAGTATAGCTGCCATCTTCCAGCGCATATACAGCAACTGGTTTAAAGCGTTCTACTACACGGATATCTTCCAGCATCTGTGCACAGATCTCACCGGTTTCCGGTTCTGTCTCGACCATTCTGTTCCATACAATATCGGCTCCATAACGATCATGATCTGGCTGATCCCAGTGAGGAATCTCTTTTCTTGCATCATAAACTTCGCCATTGTAAATACTGTCGTATACCACCGGTCCTTTCTGTGTAAAGAACCACTTTCCAAGTCCTGGACGGTGCCAGGTTTTTTCTCCATTTTCTCCGATCGTCAGAATCTGTACGGACATTTTATAAATAGAATCAAAATCTCCCGCCGTTGTAAGTGGCAGTCCGATCCAGCCTTTTCCAAGATAGACCCCAAGCGTATTCGGACCTTTTTCCAAGCTCTCCGTAATCTCAAACATCTGATAAGGCAGTGTTTTTGACGGGTCTGTATTTGCGTTGTTTAAAACTGTGTCAGTTACTTTTTTTCCATTGACGGTCAGCACATAATAATTGGGGGTGAGTACAAAGGCATACGCCCGCTGAAATTTCTCCGGAATATCCAGGTCTGTCCTGCACATCGGCGCCTCAAAATCCATTCCCGGAATTCCCAGCCAGTCTGCTTTCCATAAAGAATGGTCGATCAGTCCTGTGATCATATGCTGGACTTCACTTGTCTCAGCCTGACCATCCGCGTCTGTCACCGTTACCTGATAGTAATAATCTGTAACGCTCTCCAGGTCTTTTCCTTCATAAATGATATTGGTCGTTTTATCGGACTGTACTTCTTTGCTGTCCCATATTACGGACTGTGTATCTGTCAGGTCTTTTTCTCTTCCTACAACGATCCGGTAGGATTTCTGTGTACCTTTTTCTTTTTTCTGACGCCAGGAGAACTGTGGCCTGACACAGTCAACTCCTGTCGGATTTTCTATATATTCGCAAAATACTTTCATGCCTTCTCCTTCCGGAAAATTATTTCATCATTCCGTTTTCTTCATGTTTTGCGATTACCTCGTCTACATTATCTTTTGTGATAATGGTAGGCTCAAGCTCAATGTAACGGCTTTCTGTATTTTCACCGGTCAGCATCTGATGCATAGCTTCTACTGCTGCTTTTGCCTGCTCGTCGCAGTCCTGAAGAACAGTTGCTTCCATTTTTCCGGATTTTACTGCATTACATCCATTCGCCAGACCATCAATTCCATAGAACTGGATTCTGTCTGTATCATAGCCAGCTGCGTCGCAAACCTCGATGGCACCGCATGCAAGGTCATCATTTGGAGCCATCAGAACATCAAACTGATCTTCATCATACATCTGTGTCCAGTCTTCCATAACGTTCATGCCGCTTTCTTTCTGCCAGTCTTTGGAATTCTGCTGTGCAAGGATTTTGACATCGTCACGTCCGCCATCTTCCAGAGCATCCAGGAATCCCTGTACACGGTCTTCCGCACCACTGTTTCCTGCCGGGCCAGCAAGGATCAGCATGGAAGCATTTTCCGGAATAAACTCTACTGCTGCCTCTCCAAGAGATTTTCCAAGTCCATAGTTATTAAGTCCAAGGTTTACGGAAACACCGTCCGGGTCATGAGAATAGTTTACAAGAACAGTATACACGCCCTCATCTTTTGCCTGCTGATAAGAGTTTGTAAAATCTGTGTCATCCGGAGCGTCAATGATCATTCCGTCATATCCACCGACTTCTGCCATTTCCACTACATTCTGTACATTTGAAGTTTCTCCTGCAATATCACTGATCTGTGCGGTCATATCCGGATAATTGTCTTCAATCTCTTTTTCAATAGAGTTTGCCAGCCAGGAATAGAAAGATTGTGCCTGATTGCTGCATCCGATGAGGATTTTGTACTTTTTATCTGCTGCCATTGCGGTTGTGCTCATTGCTCCACATAATAATGCTGTTGCTGTGATCCCTGCGATTACTTTTTTCATGTTCATAGAAAAAACCTCCTTGAAATATAGAATTATATAGTTTTATTTTTCGGCATATCATTTTCCCCCGGTATATGCCGTTATGTCCATTTACGCTTTCACTCTTTTGAAGAAATTCTTTACTTTACTGTTTTTGGTGAGCAGGTCAAAGCTCAGTGCCAGAAGGATGATCACACCTTTGGTAACCTGCTGGAAATATCCGCTGAGTCCCAGAAGGTTCATAAAATTACTTAAGAATCCCATGATACAGGAACCAATCAGAACTCCGCCGACTGTACCAATACCACCGGTAAAACTTACACCACCGATAACCGCACTGGCGATGGCATCACCATGATAGTTCTCAGCAGTACTCGGGATCGCGGAATTTACTCGTGCGATCTGAAGAACAGCCGCTACACCGGTAAGGATTCCGGCTACCAGGAAAGTACGGATAATTGTTTTGTCTACACTGATTCCGGAAGCATTGGCAGCTGCCTGATTACCTCCAATGGCAAATACATCTCGTCCAAGAGTTGTTTTGTTCAAAATCACCGCCATAACGATTCCACTGGCGATCAATATGATAACAGGAACCGGGATCGGTCCGATATAAGTTGTGGAAATAACACTGTAGTTTCCAATCTCATAAGTATACTGTCTATTTG
>CAVEKJ010000005.1:0-28528 GCA_963616205.1 Prevotella sp. | reverse complement strand
GCTCTGATACGATCGTTCCGATTCCCATTGCGATGATCAGCTGGAATACAGCTGCCGGATACATGCTTGTGTGACGCTCATGCTTCTTTTCTTCCTCAACAAGAAGGCTGTCATCCTCCTGAACTACCGTTGTCAGGAGATTCTTTTTGTCGATGAGACGCTTACCGACAGGTCCGCCCATCATACTTCCCGCGATCAGGCCAAAAGTTGCGCCTGCGGTACAAAGTGTACTGGCTCCTGCAACGCCGAAGTCCTCAAGAACCGGTCCGAAAGCACCTGCGGTTCCGTGTCCTCCGACCATCGGGATCGATCCTGTACAAAGTCCGATCAGCGGGTTAATGTGCATAAGCTCTGCAAGCCCTACTGCAAGGAAATTCTGGCAGATGATCAGAACGATCACCAGACCCAGAAATACGATCAGTGCTTTTCCACCGCTTTTGAGAACCTTCAGATTCGCCTGAAATCCGACGGAGGTAAAGAAAAATACCATGCAGACCTCCTTCAGGATATCATCAAAGGAAAATTCCACGATTCCTGTCGCATAGCAGATACAGGTGAAAATGGCAAAAACCACACCTCCTACAACCGGTGCCGGAATACAGAACCGATCCAGAACCTTAAACTTCTTTTTCAGAAAACTACCTAACATTAAGACGACCACTGCAACAGCGATAGTCTGATACATATCCAACTCAATCTTCATCATTTGCTTTCACTCTGGCCGCCTTTCTCTGTTGTTACATCCACTCCGCAGGATTCATAATACTGCGCTGCTCCCTCATGGAATGGAATGGTAATTCCGTCCGTAGCTGTTTTTTCATCCAGTGCGATATCCACCGGAAGGGAATACTGAAGCTCCTGCTTATTATCAAATAAAAGCTTCGTGATATCCTGTACGGTCTGGGCATCCAGCTTGTCGTTTGCAAGGAGGACAGCCTTCACCCCTACTGTCTTTACAGCCTCATCCTGGCCTTTATAGGTTCCTTCCGGAATCTCATATTCTGTATAAAAATCATAAGCCTTCATCAGCTTGTCAATATTCTTCTGATCCAGCTGCAGCACACGGATGTCGCACTGTTTGGACAGCTCATCAATTACGGTTGTCTGGACACCGGCCGTGCAGAAAAATGCATCGATCTCACTGTCCTGAAGTGCCTGTGCTGCCTCAGAATAATCCAGGCTGACCGTGTCAACAAGACCGTCACCCAGTCCGTAAACAGAAAGAATCTGATTTGCATTCTGCTCTGTTCCGGATTCTTCTTCTCCAGTGCTGACCTTTTTTCCCTGAAGGTCATCAATGGAAGTGATATCGGAATCTTTACGTACAACTACCTGGCAGGCCTCTGTATAAAGTGCTGCCACTGCGCTGTAGCCCTGATATTTCTTGTCCTTGTAGGAACCTTCACCGTAATACGCATCATTGATCATGTCGGCCTGCGCAATGGCCAGCTGGACATAATCCTCGGAAAGCAGCCTCAGGTTTGCTGCTGATCCTGCTGTTGTTTTTACTTCCATATTATACTTGCCGTCATCTGTGTTCACCAGATTGGCAACCGCATCTCCCAGCGCATGATAACCGCCGCCCAGTGCCGCCGCTCCGAAACGAAGCCTGTCAGTGCTGCTGCCACAGCCTGCCAGTACCACCAGCATCACGATACAAAAGATCGCTGTCAGCTTCTTTTTCACAATAACCACCTCTCTCTTTTTCGTTAGGTAAGATTGTACCATAAAGACAAGTGCTTTGTACAGACGCACATTGCAAAATATCACATCTGATGGCGCACTACCTTATATTCATCCCCGGAACGGTAATAGGGACATTCCTTATAATCACTGCTCACAAACCGGTAATACTCATCCTCATCCAGGTTGACATCGCAGTAATATTCATCACATTCTTCATCGTATGTATAGTTGGCACAGTATTCGCAGCTGCTTCCCTTCACAATATTTTCCCTCCTTCTCTGCCTTTGTTCTGATTATATACCAGAGAGGGGAAGAATTCCATCTCTGAAATTCTTCCCCTCTCTCGTTTACATCATCCTATATTCTATTTCTGAGATACCAGGATATTATCACCACAGCTGACCATACCAGGCTCTTTAAATGTTATTTCTTTTCCCTGATCCTCTGTAACGATCAGCATTACGCTCATGTTATACTTTTCCCTGAGCTTTTTCTGGTCAACCGTCACGATCGGATCTCCGACCTTAACGGTATCACCCTCTTTAAAGGAACCAGTCTTAAATCCGTCTCCCTCGGATTTGACAGTATCAATTCCGATATGTACCAGTATTTCAACTCCTGATGGAGTCGTGATACCAAAAGCATGTCCTGTCGGATATACAACGGATAAGGTTCCTTCTACCGGTGAATGCACCTCCACCGTATCCTTCTCGCTTAAAAATGCAACACCATCTCCAAGCATTTTTTCAGCAAACATCTCATCCGGAACGGTTGAGATATCAACCATTTCTCCATCCATGACAGCCGCAATATACGGTTCACCTTCCGGTTTTGCAGACCCCTCTGGTTTCACTTCCTGAATTACAGATCCATCTTTCTGCTCTTCCTTTTCTTCCTCTGCTGCATCAGATTTCTCTTCAATTCCCAGTATGTAAGTAACTGCTGCTGCAACAATGATCGTAACAACCATTCCTGCCAGCATCGCACCGATCGTATCAACGAAAATAGGCAGGGCAAGAACTGTGGAATATCCCATATAATATGCCTTTGCACCAAGAAGACCTGCGACAATACCACCCGCAGCACCTCCGGCCATAACACCGAACATTGGCTTTTTGTATTTAACACCAATGCCGTAGATAGCCGGCTCGGAAACACCTGCCAGAATACATCCGATCGCAAGGGAAAAACATTCAGCCTTAAACTGCTTATCTTTTGTTCTTAATGCAACCCCAAGGCAGGATCCGCCTTCCGCCATATTGTGAAGTACAAATGCCGGACGGAAAACACCATCATAGCCAGGATCCGCAATAAACTGTGTCATAAAAGGAGAAATCGCATGATGCATACCTGTCATGATCAGCCATGGCAGCACTGCTGTCAGGATTCCCAGTGCGATAAAACCAAAGTGTTCAGAGGAGAACACAAATGCGTTGACGATCACGGAACCAAGCACATCTCCAAGTGGTCCTAATACCGTCACACCCAGTACATAAGTAATAAATAAAGTGCCTGCGCCAACAAAGATCGATTTAAAAATACCAGGAACGATCTTGTTCATCAGCTTCTCTACATAAGCTGCACAGATACCAATCAGAAGTGCCGGCATCATGGTATTTTTATAACTCACCAGCATTACCGGAATCCCAAACATTTTGATCGGATCACCGGCTGCTACCATTTCCACAAAGGAAGGCGCAACCAGTGCTGCTGCACACGCCATCGCATAAATCGGTGTTGAGCCAAGCTTTTTGGCAGTTCCCATGGCAACAAAAACCGGCATAAAATAAAACGGCATGTCCGCTGCAAGACTTAAAAGCGTATATGTCTGTGATTCTGCAAAGGCCGGTACTGCCAGCGTGATCAGAAGCAGAAATACTTTTAGCATACCTCCTGCGATCAGTCCCGGAACAAGAGGCGTTACTGCCGCCGAAACAAAATTGATCACACCCATACCGATTTCTCCCGGTGTCATTTTTTTCTTATGTACCGGCTGTTCCCCATCCACACTGTTATCACCTGGAACCAGATCCTGCAAAAGCCTGGATGCCTCTGTAAAAACCGGCATAAGGTTCTGTCCAAGAATGATCTGTAATTCATTTGTTTTAAAAACATTTCCCATTACCGGTTTCGTAGCATTAATTTTTTCCAGATCTACTTTTGACTGATCTTTGATAATAAAACGCAGACGAGTCATACAATGAGTCACACTGCTGATATTATCTGCACCCCCGCTATACCTGATCAGTTCTTCTGCAACCTTTCCATAATCCACGTTATTTACCTCTCTTCCCCATAAGCATTATTTTATATTGCTTCCATTTGTTTCAATAACCTGTTTATACCAGCTAAAGCTTTCCTTTTTCATTCGCTTTAAAGATCCGGAACCATCATTCTGTCTGTCTACGTAAATAAATCCATAACGTTTTTTCATTTCTCCGGTTCCTGCTGAAACAATATCAATAGGTCCCCAGTACAGATATCCCATGACATCGCACCCATCTTCGATCGCTTCACGCACCTGCTTTAAGTGCTCCTCAATATAGGTCCTGCGGAACTCATCGTCAATACGCCCATTCTCATCCGGTTTTTCGTCAAGTCCGATTCCGTTTTCCACAATAAACAGAGGCAGATGATAACGGTCCGTCAGAACGTTCAGTACATATCTCAGGCCTTCCGGATCAATTGGCCACTTCCATGGTGCCGGTGTTGTCCCCTTGAGATAAGGGTTCGGTTTTCCCTTAATACCGCCGGTATCAAAGGCGTTCTCAACCTCGTGCGAATATGTACCGGAACGATAATAGCTGAAAGCAAAGAACTCCACCGTATGATCACTGATCATTTTCAGGTCTTCTTCTGTCAGATCCGGCTGATAATCCATCTCCCGCCAGATTCTTCTGACATATCCCGGAACCACACCAAGGCAGAACGGATCTGCAAAATAATAATTGGAAATCCTTGCCAGATCATAAGCTCCCATCACATCTCTTGGATCGCAGGTATACGGATAAGTAGCAATACTGGAGCATGTCAGCATACATCCAACCTTTGCGTCCGGATCGATCTCCCTCGCCAGTTTTACAGTCCATGCACTTCCCATCAGCAGATGGCAGTATGCGTCCCATTTTTCCTCTTCACTGACTGCGAACGGATCATTCTTATCAAAGGGTCTGGTTGAAAGGATACCGCCCGAAATAATCGGTCTGCGGTACATATTATTGACCTCGTTAAAGGTCAGCCAGTATTTGACCTTCCCTTTATAACGGCTGACGATCGTCTGCACATAACGCTTCCAGTATTCAATGGTCTCTTTTCCGATCCAGCCCCCATGATTGATCAGAAGATTTAACGGCGTTTCGTAATGACTCATCGTGATCACAGGTTCCATTCCATTGTTGATGATCTCATCGATCAGATCATCGTAGAATTTTAATCCTGCCTCATTTGGTTCTTCATCATCACCGTTTGGAAAAATCCTTCCCCAGGAAATAGATGTTCGGAACGCTTTAAATCCCATCTCCTTCATCAGCTTCAGATCCTCTTTATAGCGGTGATAAAAATCAATCCCGTCATGGCTCAGATAAACCTTGTCCGGATCCAGTTTCATCTGCCATTTGCCTTCGTCTTCATTCCATACAAGACCGGCATCATGTGAATTGATCCCTACCACAATGTCCGAAATATCCGGCAGTTTTCCGTCTTCCAGCCATGCTCCCTCGCACTGGTTTGCGGCAACAGCACCTCCCCATAAGAAATCATCCGGAAATTTTTGCTTCATATTCATCATTTCCTCCATTTGTTTTTCTGCACTGTTTTCTTGGATGATTATAATATATCCGATATTTGGGCTTTAAAAAAGAGCATATTTATGATATATATTATTCCTGAAAGGAGTATTTTATCATGGAAAACGAACAAATAACAGCTTTTCTCACCGTGGTAGAACAGGGAAATATAACAAAAGCAGCCGAGCATCTGTACACCACCCAGTCTGCCATCTCCAAACGCATCAACGCGTTGGAAAAAGAATTTCATATTCAGCTTTTTTACAGGGGAAAAGGGCAGAGAACGGTTGTACTTACCCCTGCCGGGGAACAGTTTCTGTTCCTGTGCCGCCAATGGCAGAATATCAAAAAAGAAGCCGACTCCCTGCATGAGCAAAAAGACCGGAAGCTTTTGTCTATCTGCTCAATTGAACTGATCAATTCCTTTGCATTCGCCGACTATTACCGTTACCTGCTTATCACTCATCCGGAGCTTCACATGCATGTTCACACGCATCATTCCAATGAAATTTATCATCTGGTAGCAAATCATTACATAGACCTCGGCTATGTTTATAATCATCAGGCACATAATGAACTGCTGATCCGCCCCCTTTTTCAGGAACCAATGGTTCTGGTCTGCAATGAATTCACCGGACTGGATGCTATTGTAAGACCAGGTGAGCTGGATCCGGAAGAGGAAATTTATCTGAAATGGTCCTCCGAGTATGAGCTCTGGCACGATCAGCTCTGGCCGGATCACCGTTTCCGCATTCATGTTGGTTCCAGCCAGATGATCGGTAACTTTCTTGACCAGCCTGGCCGGTGGGCTATTGCTCCTGCCAGTGTCATCGAAGGAATACGCTCCCGTTATCGCTTTACGCAGCATACCCTTGCTGCAAAAATGCCCGTTCGAACCTGCTATGAGGTCGAATCACGTTTTCCAAGGCCAAGCCGCCAGGAAAGTATGCGTATTTTCCAATCAGAGCTTAGAAATTATCTCCGTGATAATTCCACTCTCACTCTGATCAGCAATTAAACGGTTACTGGTTTTTCAGAACATTGCGTTCGCAGTTTTGTATTTATAGAGCATCTCCGCGTGATTCTGCTCTTCCACCTGGATATCTGCCAGAAGCTTTCGCACATCGCTGTCCTCAAATGCAAAGACTTCGGAATTGTATTCTCCGGAAACCAGTTTTTCTGTTCCGATACAGTCTGTGGCAAGAAAAGCATCATGCATTTTATCCTCGGAGGCCATCACCGATGTATAGGTGGCTTTTGGCTGGTAAGTCCGTCCGTCACTGTCATTACAGTTTACCTTTGGAACCGTCCCGGAAAGCACCTGGCTCAGGGAATCGTAATGCTCCTGTTCTTTTCCCTGAAGAGTCCGGAACAGGTTTTTAAGCTCCGGATCCCTGGCCTGCTGTGCGTATTTTCCGTATTTTTCAATACAGCTTTTCTCCTGTGTCTGAAGATCCTGAATAACGGTACGTTCTTTTTCCTTTAATATCATTATGGTCATCCTTTCTTTCAATAATGGTATTAGTATGGCCCGGAAACGTAATTTTATTCACCAGATGCAACTTACAACATTACGATTGCGCACAAATTTTTTATATGCTAAAATAGACATGTTGTCTAAAACATATTTTAAGAAAGGGAAAGGAATATGTTAGAAAAACTTTTCAAGCTGTCCGCAAATAAAACGGACGCAAAAACAGAGATTCTGGCAGGTGTTACGACCTTTATGACCATGGCGTACATCCTGGCAGTTAACCCGAACATCCTGTCCGCAACCGGCATGGATTCCGGAGCTGTATTTACAGCTACCGCACTGGCGGCCTTCCTGGGAACAGTGATGATGGCAATCTTCGCCAACTATCCATTCGCACTGGCACCTGGAATGGGACTGAACGCATACTTTGCCTACACCGTTGTTATCGGCATGGGATACAGCTGGCAGTATGCCCTGACTGCAGTTTTTGCAGAAGGTATCGTATTTATCATTCTTTCACTTACCAACATACGTGAAGCGATCTTCAATGCGATCCCCAGAAATCTGAAATCCGCAGTCAGTGTTGGTATCGGACTCTTCATCGCATTTGTCGGATTACAGAATGCCAATATCGTAGTCGGCGGTTCCACACTCCTGCAGCTTTTCTCAGTAAACGCATACAACTCAGCCAAAGGTGTGGAGGCTTCCTTCAACAATGTCGGGATCACCGTTATCCTGGCTCTGATCGGCATCATCGTAACAGGAATCCTCGTTGTAAAAAATATCAAGGGAAATATCCTCTGGGGTATCCTGATCACATGGGGTCTTGGCATCATCTGCCAGTTCGCAGGACTTTACGTTCCGAACGCAGAGATCGGTTTCTACAGCCTGCTCCCGGACTTCAGCAACGGACTTTCCATTCCGAGCATCGCTCCGATCTTTGCAAAGCTGCAGTTTGACGGAATTTTCTCACTGGATTTCATCGTTATCCTGTTTGCCTTCTTATTTGTAGACCTTTTTGATACTCTTGGAACTCTTGTTGGTGTATCTTCCAAAGCCGGCATGCTGGACGAGGATGGCAAGCTCCCGAATATTAAGGGTGCCCTTCTTGCAGATGCTGTTGCCACAACTGTAGGTGCTGTTCTTGGTACATCCACAACCACTACTTTCGTAGAGAGTGCTTCCGGTGTATCCGAAGGCGGAAGAACCGGACTTACCGCAGTGACAACTGCCATCTTATTCGGTCTGTCCCTGTTCCTGTCCCCGATCTTCCTGGCAATTCCGTCCTTTGCCACAGCTCCGGCTCTGGTAATCGTCGGACTTTACATGCTCAGCAACGTACTCAGCATTGATTTCAGCGATATGTCCGAGGCGATTCCATGCTATGTATGTATCATCGCAATGCCGTTCTTCTACAGCATTTCCGAGGGTATCTCCATGGGAATCATCACATACGTTGCCATCAACCTGATCACAGGCAAGGCAAAAGAAAAGAAGGTCAGCGCACTGATGTATGTACTTGCAGTGCTGTTTATCCTGAAATATATTTTCCTGTAAAACAGGCCAAAAAAATCCCCGGGGCATCCTGTCCCGGGAATTTTTTTACTTCTTCGGCTGATACCTCATATCCGATACATTATAAACCGTAATAAATGCTTTCGGGTCTTCCTGGTTTATGAATTTCATCAGTTTCTGATATTCGCCTTTATCTACGATGGTGATGATCTCATGACGTTTTTCCATATTGTAGGCACCGATGGCTTCATAAACAGTTGCTCCGCTGTGCAGGTCGTGGATGATAAACTGCCGCAGCTCTTCTTCTTTCTTTGTAATAATGCAGACACGCCGCTTGATATTGTGATCAAAAATAAAATGATCCAGAACGATTCCGTTAAAATACGTTCCCAGAATACTCAAAACCACCGTCTTCTTATCATACACAAGCGCCGCGGAAAGTGCCACACACATACCGGAAAGAGACATTGCTTTTCCCAGCTCCATATGAAGATATTTATTCATGATCTTCGCCACAATATCCAGTCCTCCGGAGGATGCATTCCGGTTAAAAAGAATGCTAAGACCTACGCTCACCACCAGGATATAACACAGAACATCCAGTTCCTGACTGTCTGTCATAGATCCGAAATTGGGAAAAATAATCTCAAACAATCCCAGGAACAATGGCAGCATCACACTGGTATAAACCGTCTTAACACCAAACTCTCTTCCGCAGGTAAAAAATCCAATGATCAGCAGTACCACATTCAGAATCATGGTGATCGCCGACAACGGAAGCGGCACAAAGTTGGAAAGCACGATTCCAAGACCGGAAATACTGCTGACTGACGTATGGCTCGGCACCAGGAAAAAATATACCGCTGCTGCAATGATCGCTACTGCCACAGTCAGGATCACCGTCTCCTTAATGATATCCATGTAATTCAGTTTCTTTTTCATGGCTTCAGATACTCTTCCCATTCTTTTTCTTTGGCACCGACCAGAATTTTATCCTCCGCAACAAGAATCGGACGTTTCACAAGCATTCCATCTGTTGCAAGAAGTGCAAGCTGCTCTTCCTCGCCCATCTCCGGAAGCTTATCTTTCAGTTTCATCTCTTTATAAATATTTCCGCTGGTATTGAAAAAACGCTTCAGCGGAAGACCGCTTTTTTCCCACCAGATTTTTAATTCCTCTGCGGTTGGATTGTCTGTCTTGATATCACGCAGCGTATATTCCACACCACTCTCATCCAGCCATTTCTGGGCTTTTTTGCAGGTACTGCATTTTGGATAGCATACAAATAACATCTTGTGTCCCCCTGTTTTTCAGCAGCAGATTTATAAATAGTTTACTGCTACCAGTTTTACTTACAGCACGGAAGTTTTATGTCACTTTTTCCTGTACTGTCTGAGTTTTATTCTAACATAGATGATGCTGTTTTTCTATCCTGTATCTGGTGAATGGCCGCGGTATAGACCAATCTGTTTTCTGGCTTCCTGATTTTTTTATTCCGACCATAGCAGCTTCGATTCCTGCTTCATCTCATCCGAAATTTTCTCCGCCGCCTCCAAATCTCCCTTTACTTCCAGCTCCGTTAATTCCAGGCTTTTCTTCTCAGCTTCCTCACTCATATAATAAACTTCCCTCACAGTCTCCGGTATGCTGTCATCCTCCGGTGATAGCTCCTCTGTCTTTTTGGAAAAATCCTGCAATAGCATGTCAGTGCCTTTCAGCTCCAGAGTTCCTGCATAGGGAGCGTCAATGGCGTAGACAAACTCTGTCTTTCCATCCTCTGTGTACTGCACTTTCATTCGGCTGATGAGGTTGTTGGAAGAATACAGACAGTTGTCTTTTACGTACATTCCGCTATCTTCCAGGGTCATGTATTTTTCGTTGAAATACCAGTGGTTATAGCCTGCTGCCGCAATAATGAGTGTCAGGACAACTGCCACTGCTACTGTCAGAACTCTGCGTACCAGAAGTTTTTTCCGGATTTTTTTCAGTGCAGCTGCACTTCCGGTATTTGCATTTCTCTCAATATTTTTCATATCACCATTTCCACTTCCTGTTATGGAGGCTACAGAGGATCTCATCTGTTTTTGCTCTTTTTCCTGTTCCTCTTTCATGATCTCATACATTTTTCTGCATTCCTGACAGGTTCCCATATGTTCCTCCACCAGCGTCTGGCTGTCTTCGCTTAATATCCCATCTATATAAGATGGCATCAGATCCTGAATTACATCACATGTGATCTTCATGTTCAAGCTCCTCTCTGATCTTTACTCTTGCACGGTAATAAGTCACCCGTGCCCAGTTTTCACTTTTTCCAAAAATCATTCCGATTTCACGAAAATTCAGCTCTCCGAATGTCCGCAGGGAAAAAACCTCTTTATATGGTTCCGAAAGTCCATGCAGAACCTTATGGATCTCGATGGCCTGACTTCTCTGTGCCAGTTTTTCCTCAAAAAATTCTCCGCCATCGCTTTCTATCTCTTCCAGCTGCTCATCCCCGGGAATCTGCTTCTTCTGTTTTTTCAGATGATCGTACAGGGTATTCTTCGCGATCTGACAGAGCCACACCCGCACATCACAATCACCCCGGAACTGATCTACTTTTTTCAATGCCTTAAAAAACGTCTCCTGGGTCACTTCCTCTGCCAGCAGTTCATCTCGTGAGATCGAACGGATATACCGATATACAATGTCAAAATATGTCCGGTAAAGTTCCTCTATATTCATCGATTTTCTTTTTTCCTCCCTTCTCACTTATAAGACGCACCAGTTTCGAAAACGTTACAGAAAAAATGCCCGATATTTATATACCGGGCACAATCATCAAAACATATTTTACAAGAACGGCAGAGTCAACTGCTCATACTCTGGTTCCTTCTCTTTTTTCTCAGAAGATACATCCGTTTTCTCCGGCGGCTCATATCCTTCCATCTGCCGGTCGATCCAGATCATCAGCACATCCACAACATATTCCTGCTCCTTATCCGTCAGTTCACGCCCCTTTGGGATACCATGCCATTTTTCCAGGCAGCCGCGACAACAGCAGGCACAGGCATGCTGGGCCAGAAATACGGGATGGCCTTTCATAGGTGTCTGTTTCCCGTCATTGGGGATCACAGCTGGAGCTAGCCGCATATGGATAAAATCCTGTGCATGCTTTTCTATTTTTTCTCTGCCTTTATCTGCCGCATAAACTTTATCTTTTTCTTTCAGATAAAAACCGCTGCGGAATTTCGACTGAGCCAGCCGTTCAAACAATTCACTGTGATCCATGCCGGAACCCTTCTTTCATCTGCTTTTACATACAACTATGTTTTTCATGGTATTGTTTTTTCTCCGCATACATCAGGTCATCCGCTTTTCGCAGCATCGTTTCCAGCTCTGCTGAACTTTCTTCCCAGACAACACCAACAGAAATACTTACCTTCTTCGCTGCGATGCTGTCACAGATCTCCTGTATCTTTCCGCGAAAAACATCCTCATCCACATCAAAACATACGATCACAAACTCGTCTCCACCTACACGGTAAGAATTCTCCGGCAGGATCGCAAGAAGCGAACGCCCCGTATTTACGATCAGCCTGTCCCCTGCCTCATGTCCGTAAATGTCATTTACCTGCTTCAGTCCATTGATATCAATGTAGGCGACACCTGTCCGTTTTACAATCTTTGTCTGCACACTTTCCATCACCTGGATATATTTATTTCTGTTATACAAAGTCGTCAGCATATCCCGGTAGCTCATATACTGCAGCTGCTCTTTCTGTGCCTTGGCATTCAGGCTGTCCGTCACAAAATACTGCAAAGAAGACAACAGGGTGTGGTCATCATAATGGAGTCTCGGATTATCCACTCCCAGAAATCCGATGATCTTTCCATCACGTTTCAGCGGTACGGTTAAAAGCCTGGTAATATCCTGCATTGCAAGAATATCATAGTAAGGCTTTCCCTTCTCCAGTTTCAGATCCGAAATGTAATACATCTCATTTCTCCGGAAACTTTTCATCCAGATATCCACCATTTCCAGCGGGATCCCCTGAAGATTGTCCTTCTCTGCTGTCACTCCGCTCACGGCATATTCATGGGTATTGATCAAAGTCTGGTCTTCTTCTCTGATCTCAAAAATATAACTGCGGTCCGAGTGAAAATATTCACTGATGATCTCGAGAAGATTGGTAATTGCCTGATCCTCATCCTCTTCTGCCAGAAGCTCCGCAATGCACCGGTTAAGCATAGTCGTGATCTCGAGTCTTTCTTTCATTTTACTCTCATGGATCAGAAGTATTCCCAGCGCCACGATCGCCCCAAAAGCAACTATACACACGATCACAGTTATCTGAAGGACTTCTTTGTCCGTCATAACATATTTCCTCCACTTTCACATCATGAGCCAATTATCACACTTTACAGTGCAAAAGTCAACCATTGATAAAAAATCCCCAAAGCATTTTTCTGCTCTGGGGATTTCTATTCCTATCAAAGTCAGGCAGATATTCCTGATCTGGCTTTAGATCTCTTTTCCTTTTGTTGCGATCGCATGTACTACAAACGGTACGAACAAGGTGATAAATGCCGCATATCCAAGGTATGCGTATCCTTTTTTGACAACTGTCATCAGACCGAACTGTGCGATGGCAAATGCCAGGAATGTGAAGATTGCTGTGAAAATGGCGTTTCTTCCAAGATGTGCCTGAGATTTTTTCTCCGGGCTGTCCATACGGCGCTCTACTGCGTTTACACAACGGGTTACGATACCTGAGATCATATTTACTGCTGTGGAAATTGCTCCAAGGATGATCAGCAGGGAAATGATCGGTGTCAGGATTCCGGCTCCTACGCCATTCTGAACCAGTACAAGCATCGGTACAGATGCAGATGCCAGCTCGCTAACGTAGGCAATAGCAAGAAGTCCGAGGATGGAAAGCTCCATCGCGCAGAAGTTGCATACAAACATCCAGATCGCTGCTTTGTTGATCTGTTTTTCATCGGTTACATCTTCCATGTGCTGGTACATAACGGATACAGAAGCCAGCTGGAAGAAGAAGTACAGTACTGCAGAGTAAAGTGCCGGACCGAAGGCTCCGCTTTCTGAGGAAAGCACAGTCATTTCGCCGGAGGCCATGGTATGGATGGAAGCTGTGATGTCTCCCCACTGAGCGATAATGTTCGGAACCAGAACCAGAACCAGGCCAATAATGATCAGCACACTTAAGGTCGAAGCACATTTTCTTACCACACCGGTACCAAAAAGAGCGATCACAAAGATAAATACCCCGATGATCACCGTACAGAGCCAGTAAGGAATTCCAAACAGAGTCTGTAATGTGGAACCTCCTGTCGCAAAAGCTGCCGCAGATGCAGTTCCGATCATGATCAGGTAGCAAATCTCATAGAGGTTTGACATAACCGGCTTCGTTTTTCCATAAAGGCTGTCAGAAAAGCTTCTGTAATCGTAGGTTTTATGTTTGTAAGCGTAACGCATTCCATACCAGAAAAACAGTGCATATAACCCCTGTGTTACTGCCGGCAGGATCAGGCACCAGATACCATAGTTGATAAAGTACTGATAGATCTGCGCTCCTGACGCGAATCCTCCTCCGAACTGTGTGGTAAATGCAACAAACGCAAGTCCCATCGCCAGAGGCATTTTGCTTTGTAATGATTTTTTCTGACTCATCTCTCTTTCCCCCGTTTCCTATTTATTATATTCGATGACTTTTCCCGGATTCAGGATCAGTTTGTCATCGAAAGCCAGTTTGATGGCTTTATAAAGAGCGATCATTCTCGGGCCTGCAAACTCCTCCAGGAATTCCAGACGTCCGTTTCCGATACCATGCTCACCGGAAAGCTGTCCGCCCAGTTCTTTGGACAGTGCATACAGCTCTACCAGACTTGCGTGGGTGGCTTCCTTCCACTCCTGGTCACTCATTTCCGGTCCACGGAGCATCTCTGTATGGATATTTCCGTCTCCGCAGTGTCCGCATGGCTCTACACGGATGCCATGTGCGCTTGCGATCTTTTTGGCTGCTTTTACATACTCTGCGATCCTTGCTCGTGGAACAACCACGTCACACTCTTCCTGTGCAACAGAATCGGCTTTCATTCCCTCCAGGATTCCGCCTCGGACGCTCCATACGGCTCCGGCACGCTCCGGCGTTCCTGCGATACAACAGTCCAGAGCTCCGTTTGCAAGAGCCGCTTCTGCTGCTGCCTCTACGGCACTGTCCAGTTCCTGTTTGCTGGAAGCATCATACATAACGATCAGCACTGCTTCGCCCTGTTTAACCGGGAACATTTTGTTCAGATTGCGTTCTACGATATCGATCAGTTCTCTTTCCAGGAACTCGATGGCTGTCGGCACAAACGGCAGTTCCAGAACCTTTGGAACCATGTCTGCACATTCCTCAAGGCTCTTAAACGGCATGACAAGAGTGCAGGTACAGGTCGGTGCAGGAAGAAGTTTCAGGGTTACCTGGGTCAGGATACATAAGGTTCCCTCGGAACCGATCACCAGGTCTTTGACATCATATCCGGTTGTGTTCTTTACAACATTGGATGAAAAATTCATGATGGATCCATCTGGCATGACAGCCTCGATACAGCGTACAAAATCTCTGGTCAGTCCATATCGTACCGCTTTCATACCACCGGCATTGGTGATAACATTACCACCGATGGAAGCTGTTTTTTCGCCCGGGTCCGGCGGGTAAAAAAGTCCGCCTGCTGCAGCTGCCGCCTGGATATCGATAAGAAGCGCTCCCGGCTCAGCTGTGATGGTCTGGTTCTTTCTGTCAATTGGAAAAATCTTGTTCATACGCATGACAGACAACATGATTCCGCCATATTTACAGGTTGCTCCACCTGCCAGTCCGGTTCCTGCTCCACGGCAGACAACCGGGATATTTTCTTTGTATGCGTAAGCCATGATGGCGGAGATCTCTTCCTTATTTAAAACCTCCACATAAAGTTCCGGTGGAAATACTCCATACTCCGGCATCTCATCACGATAATATTCTTTTGCGATCTCATCTCCGACCCATACACGGTCTGAAGCCGTAACAAAACGGATATAGTCAAAATCTTCTGAGGTCATTTTTTTATAAGGGTATGCCATGACTTAATCCTCCTTCCGATTTTTTATCAGTTCTGTCAGTTCCGGCACAACCTGATATAAGTCATCTACGATGCAGTAATCTGCAACATTGAAGATCTGTGCTTCCGGATCATTGTTGATCGCTACGATACAGTCCGATCCTGTCATACAGGAAGTAAACTGGATGGCTCCGGATACGCCGCAGGTGATGATCAGTTTCGGACGTACCGTTCTTCCGGAAAGTCCGATCTGATGTGCCACATCTCCGAATCCGTTCTCTACCATCGGACGGGTGAAGGCAAGCTGTCCGCCAAGGGCTTCTGCCAGTTCCCGGCACATTTCCACATCTTTTTCGTTTCGAACACCACGGCCTGCAACAACCAGAACATCCTCTTCCTCAAGGCTCTTTACCTTATCAATGACTTTGGATGAAAGAATCTCGATCCTGGAATCTGCCATCTTTTCATTTACCGGACATACAACTACCTGTCCGTGAGGATTTTTTACTTTTTCCGCTTTATCCATAACTTTATAACGGACAGTGGCAAACTGTGGTCTTGATTTGGTGATTCCGATCTGTGCCATGATATTTCCGCCAAAGGCTGGTCGGATCTGGATCATATCGGTGTTGGAACGGATATCCAGTGTGGTACAGTCTGCGGTCAGTCCTGTATGGAATCTGGTGGAAAGTCTCGGTGCAAGGGAACGTCCCAGGGCTGTTGCTCCGATCAGCACAGAGCTTGGTTTGTTGGCTGCGATACAGTCTGCAACTGCGTCTGTATAGCAGTCTGCACGGAAACCTTCGAATCCTTCATGTTCATATACGTACACATTGTCCACACCATACGGAAGAAGTTTTTCCGCATTTTCTTTTGTTCCTGCTCCTCCGACGATCACACAGTTGACCTGATAGCCAACTTTGACTGCCATCTTTCTTGCCTCTCCGATCAGCTCGAAGGTGACCGGATGGATCTCGCCTCGCTCCTGCTCCACATAAATAAGAAAGTTTTTCCATTTATCCTTGTCAAAAGATTTCGCCTTCTGCTCAAACTGGATGGCTTTTTCCGGGCAGTTACGGACGCAAAGTCCGCACATACGACAGGCGTCACCTACAACAATTCCTTTTCCCTCAATCGTAAGGGCTCCAAAAGGACATTTCTCCACGCATACTCCGCAGAGTACGCATTTATCTACGTCAAATTTTAAAAATTCCATTGTTCCGCTTCCCCCTATATGATCTTCTTTCCGGTCAGGAGAGCAACAAGTTTATCTGCTTTTTCCTTTGCAGTACCTTCCAGGTAAACCTGTTTTTCGCTTTCCTCCGGTGCAAACATTTTTTCTACAGAGGTTGGAGAACCGATCAGTCCGTAACGGCTCAGATCCTGATCCGGCATATCTTCAAAACTTAAGATCCGTACCGGACGATCTGCTGTGGCTTTCTTTAAAAGATAAGACGGCAGACGTGGTACACAGGTATCTTTATCAATGGTCAACAGACATGGATATGGGATCTCGGAAACCTGAGAAACACTGACAAGATCCTGACGGACCTGAATACTTTTTTCATTAACATCCATGATCTCTGCTACCCATGCGGCATGCGGAATGGTCAGATGTTCTGCAATAGCAGGACCTACCTGGGCGGTATCGCCATCTGTGGTCTGTCTTCCGCAGATAATCAGATCAGCACCGCCGATCACCTGGATTCCCTGTGCCAGTGCATAGGAGGTTGCCAGTACATCCGCTCCTGCAAATTTACGGTCTGAAAGGATCACGCCTTCGTCTGCCCCCATGGTATAGGCATCCCGGATCATCTCTTCCGCCTGTGGCGGCCCCATAGTCAGAACGGTTACCGTTCCGCCTGTTTTTTCCCGGATCATCAATGCTGTTTCCAGTGCGAACAGATCATATGGATTGGTTCTTGTCTCACCGGACATACGTTTCATGGCACCGGTTTCCGGATCAATGTCAACCTTGGAAGTTGCCGGTACCTGTTTCATACATACAACGATTTTCATTTTCTATCTTCTTTCCTGTATTTTTACTTTTATTTTTCACTTTAAAGTTTTAAATAGCTGTATAAGTATAGCATTAACGCAGCGTAAAGTCGAGTGTTTTTTGGTGATTTTCACAAAAAAATATATAATTTGGGCAATTTTGTGGGCGGATATAGCTAAAAGTAACGGATTTCGGACTGTAAAACGGTGAAATATTTGAAATGAATGTTTATTAGCGATCAATATTGAGATACTTATATATAAAAAAGGCCTGAATTCCATCTTCCGTTTCTTTTACGGAAGCTGAAGTTCAGACCTTTTTTTCTGTTTTATTTTTCTATTGATATAAGCATCCCGCTTATCAGGCTGTTTTCTTCGTCAGAAAAGATACAAATCTCACATGACGATCCAGCTCGTCCCCTATTAATCCGATTACTTTTCCCATGGTAAAAGCCGCAAGGATCGTACCGATCCCAAGTCCGTCCAGATGACCAAGGATAATGCATGTCATAAGTCCGGTTACTGCAAGACAGGTAACATCGAAGCTGACCTTAATTTTGGAATATTTGAATTTCGTGATATCCGACAGTTCTCTCGGAAACAGATCAGTTGGGAGGATCGGCAGACCACACCGGTTGGAAAGAGCAATTCCAAAACAGATCAGAAGATAACTGATCACAAAATAAAGCACTCTGAATCCCATCGCCGTCGGCAGTATATTGATCTCCGATTCATAAAGATCCAGCATCTCACTGAATGCAAATCCCACAACAAAACTGAACAAATATGATACCACGATTTTTTTCCGCATGATCATCAGTGATAAGATCAGAAGTCCCTGGAAAATATAAGTCCAGGTTCCAAGTGTAACATGTGGAAATACTTCCGAAAAAGCATATGGCACGCTGGATATCGCCGAAATACCCGCCCCGGAATAAAGCATAAGCACTACTCCCAGGCTGTTGATCAGGATCACGATCACCAGCGCCAGTTCTCCTCTGACCACCGATAATTTTTTGTTACTTTGTAAATGACAGTCCTCCGCTGCTCCAGACATTTTTAAAAGCCTCCATTCCTTATTTGCAATATATGATTATTTTTCTCATAATAATTTAAGACTTTTTTTCAGGAAAGTCAATGAGCCTGTCGCCGATCGAATAAAATCATCCACATTTGCTTCACAATTTTGCATAAAGAATGTTTATGGCTATTTTCATTTTTCCAACTGGAATTCCATATATACAGGATCGTGATCGGAATAGGAATATCCGGTATTTACATTTTCGTATTTCGTGCATTCCACATTATCTGAAATGATAAACCCATCCAGTGTCACGGTATAGGTCTCGCCGGGTACATATTCCATATCTGCGTTGCGGGCACTGTTCCAGAGGTTGTTTTTCTCATCCTCAGACAGCTGATCCAGGCAGAAGGAAAAATGTTCCGGAAGTTCTGACCGTGGGAACGGGTAGGCCCAGGATTCGGGTTCTTCTTCCGATTCTGCAGATTGCGTATCCGCAGCCTTCAAATCATGGTTAAAATCTCCACCACAAATCACATAATTTCCAGCCTCATACTCCTTCTGCATATCCTCACTGAGCATCCGGATCTGGCCTTCCCGGATGGCATCACTGTTTCCGTAAGCAGACATATGCAGTTCAAAGATTACCAGCTCTTTTCCATTATCCACCGGCACTCTTGAAATACTGTAACATCTGTCCAGGTCAAAAAATTTCGTAAATGATGTGGATATGGGAAAACTTCTTCTCAGAGATCCTGTGATCGGATATTTGGAAAACAGGGCAAGTCCGGCCTTGCTTTTTCCATGTGGCTGGGTAAATGGGTAAAACAGGAATGCGGAATCGTAATTCTGTGCAAATACACAGTTATATGCCGGAATGGTTTTCTTCAATATAGAATACTCGTCCACATGATAACTTCTGGTGGCATCCAGGTCGATCTCCTGAACCAGCGCAAAATCCGGATCTTTCGACGCTACCAGCTCACCTGCGCCTTTGATGGTTTCTTTTACACTTTCCTTACTCTTCGCCCAGGAAGATTTTCCTCCATCCATAAAAAAGCTGAAATCCGGAGTATAGGCTCCGAAACCGATATTATATGTAAGTGCCGAGTATTTTTTCCCGGTTGTAAGGGAATCACCTGCTGATGTGTTGTCTGAAATTGTCTCAACCTGCAGTTCCTGATTGTCCTCGATGCGGTGGTAGCTGGCGTAGAGATAGATGATGTACGCCACAAAGATCAGCACGATTGCCAGTAGAACTATCCCCAGTACTTTTAAGATTTTCTTTGCTTTTGTATTCATGGTTCACCTGCTTTCTCCATATCTGTCAGTAATTCTTTTAATATATTTTCCTGATAAGCGGATAATTGTTTTTGTTTTACATATCCTGCTGTTTTTTTCAGCAATGGATGTTGGATATGAAAAAGCTTTGCCAGGCCATTTTCCCCGATGTGTTCCCCTGAAATGCTTTTTTCATAATCCTCCGGGCTCATTCTCCATGGATGTATTCTGTCTCCAAATTTCTGCCATAACCTGTCCGCAATTCCCATTCCGTCCGGATCAATGTCTCCGCTGTAATAAATATCCGTCCCTTTTTCCAGAATCAGCCCGATCAGTTTCTGGGACACAAAGCGAAGCTGACCGGAAGTACACAGAAGTGTGCAGTTTCTATCCGTAAGGTTATCAATAAGATAACTGAAAACCATTTCGTTTTCTACGATAAATACTTTTTTCCCAAGAGGCTGTACTTCGGTAATTCCTTTCAGGTTTTCCATTGTGATCACGCAAGGTTCTCCCTCTTCACAGAATGCCTCGTATGCCGGATGCCAGATGTCGCTTTTTTTCAGCCGCAGTCCATACACATGCACCATGGAAGATACATTATCCGGAATAATTCCTGATTCTTCCATCAGTTCCCGCCACTGATAAGCATTTTCCGGAACTTCCTGATTTCGAATGCAGCAGATTCCCCGTACCAGAAGCATTCCCGCTGTTGTTCCGCGGTCAAAATAATGAGGATTTCCAGATATCTCTGCCGCAAACACCGCAAGCGGACATTCTTCTACCTCTGAAACTCCATACAGTTTTTCCAGGGCATTTCCCACATATTCTGCCAGTATGCCTGCCTGATCCGTATTTTTTTCATACTCACGCATAAGAATCTGATATCCGTATTTTTTCGTGGAAAGCATCTGTTCTATCCATTCAGACGCAGCAGATTTTACCTTACTCTTTCCCCAAAAGCCTTCGCAGATATCTTTCAGAAAATCTTCTTTCTGTTTCTGTGCTTCCTTCTTCTCATCCTGCTTTGTGACAAGTTCTTCTCCGAAATATTCTTCCAGAACTTTTTTTATATCAACTGGTGCGAAACGGGTCTTCTGTAATCCCTGCTCAAATTCCGAAAAAGTAAAACGGATATCTTCCTCATAAAACACTTTCCCGGTAATTCCGCCAACTGCGCGGCGTTCTTCATCGGATGCATGTTTCAGCGTAATTCTTCCTGCCGGTTTCCCATAGGAACGCCATTTTTTCCACAGCTCCTGAAAACACCGCTGATAGTTTTTCTGGCTTTTAAAATATTCCGCACATGTCTTATTGTTATTCATGCTACTGCTCATCTAAGATTCTTTCACTTCCATTCCAGGTATAAAAGATCACAGAAACCACCTGGGAATTCTGCGGTCTCTGAAGTTCCGCGATCCGCAGGCCCTGAACAGTTTCAAAACATCCCCAGAGAGACTGGGAATTCATGATGTAGTCAAAATCAAGCTTCTGTACCAGTTCGAACATACTGCTGATATTTTTATCATCTACGCCTGCAAAAGCTTCATCCAGTGCAACCATCCGGGGATGATCCTTATTTTCTGCCTTCTGATACTGGGCATTCACCGCTGCAAAAAGAGGCACATACATGGCCATGGCTTTTTCTCCGCCGCTGAATCGGTTAAATGCGGCATTTGTCAACGGCTTCTTTGATTCTTCCCCACGTTTGTAGAACATCCGGAACTCAAACCACTTCCGGTAATCCAATGCATCCCGTACCAGATCTATATAAGTCACTGTGCCATTATTTTCTTCCAGCTTCACTTTTTCTGCCTGGATCCTGCTGCGGAAATGAGCCGCAACTTTTTCGATATCTTCCAGGGTCAGAAGTGCATGATCCCGGAGCAGGATCTTTTCAAGTTCTCCCACTTCCAGCTCCGTATCATTTTCCGGTTTGCGAGGCTTCCATTCCAGGGAAAAACTTAATCCCATAGAAGTATCCATCTCATTCATAAGCGCTGACATATCCGCAACCCATTTCCGGCTCTCCGCAATCTTGTCAGTAAGCTGCTGACTGATCGTCTGGGAAAGGATATCCTCAAACAGTTCCCTGTCTTTTTGCTGAATGAGAAGTTCTGTTTCCTCAATGGCTGTTTTCAGGATATTATAAAACTCTTCCAGATAAACCTGTTTTCCCTGCCAGGTGGATACGATACGTACACGGCTTCGCAAAGCACCTTCTGTTTCTTCCATTGTATTCTGATCTGACACAAAACAGTTTTCTATGGAAGTTCCATAAGGTATCAGACTTCCGTTATGCTGCTGATAAACACGGAATAATGCCTGGAACACTTCACTCTGTTCCCTGTTTCTGTCATTCTCACGGATAAGTCCTGCCGCTGCCTTTGCACAGTCATATAATGTTCTGCCTTCTCTCTCCATTACCAGTTTAAGGGCAAGTTCTTCCTCAAAATAATTTCTTAAGGTCTGCTCTGCCGCAATTTTCCTCTGAAGTTCCAGCTTCTTCTCCGGCTCTTCTTCCCGCATCCGTTCCAGCCTGTCTGTAAGGACTGCCAGCTCTTTTTCCAGGGAAGAGATCCTGTCTCTGGTTTCCCGGATCTCTTCTCTCAGCTGTTTCAGGCGATTTGCTTTTTCCGCAATATCTGGACGGTTCAGGTAGTCTTCCAGCTGCCGGATCTTAAGTTCTGATTCTTTTCGCTTCGTGCTGTAATGTTCCAGCTCACGGAACGCATCATCCATCTGCAGCTCGTCCCGTTCCATGGCATCCTGTTTGTCAGTGCAGCTGCTTTTTAATGTAGTGATCTGCAGAATATCCTGCCTGATTTCCTGCCAGATATGGCGATATTCTTCAATGGCATCGCTGACTTCTTCATAGGCTTCTTCCGTTCTTCCATATGGAAACAGTTTGCTTTTCTGCAGCATCTGCTGATATTTCTGATTTTTCTCCTGGAGTTTTTCCCGCTCCTGTTTCTCTTTCTGCGTATACTCCGCATTTTTTATCTGCAAAAGCATTTCGCATTCTTTTTCCAGTGCCAGTGCGGCATTGAGCTCCCCGAATCCCGGCAACTGCCTGTATTCTTCCAGAAGTGTTTCCATGCAGTTGCAGATTTCCCGGATCTCATTTTCCACAGCTGTCAGAGTTTCATTCAGATCCCGGATCTCAGATTCCAGTTCCTGGAGCCTCTGTTCCCTGCGGCGTTTTCTCGCCAGAACTCCTATATATTCCGCCTCACCGGTTTTATCCGCACGTCCGGTAAGGATTCCCTGACGGAACCAGCCATCTACGCCGATACAGATTCCGGAACCATTTTCTTTTTCATAAATATTCGACAAAATCCGCAAAGTTTCTTCCTTCAGTTCCGGTGGCAGTTCCTCATTTACTTTCAGCCCGGAAAATCCAGAATTTCCATTTTCTTCTATATGAAGAATGGTATCCAGAAATTCCGGAAACCTTTCCCTGATGTTTTCAAAATCACGGTCTGCAATTATCAGAGCATCCAGAAGTCCTGCTCTCTGAAGCTGTGCCTCCAGCTGTGCGCAGGCAGACCGATCCAGATCATCTGAGAACTCTACGGTCTTATAAAAAGGAACTGCTGTAATTCCTTTTTCTGCCAGCGCAGCCCTTGACCGCCTGGTTGCTTCGTCCCGTTCCGGCTCCAGTTCTTTCTGTTCCAGAACAGTGGTCAGTTCTTCCTGCACTTTTTCCAGCTGATCTTTTACATATTTTTGTGTGTTCTCTTTCTCTGTTTTCTGATCAAGAAGTATCTGTCTCTGCCGTTCATAATCAGCCCTTAACAGTTCCTGCACAGCTCCCGCATCTTCTACAGACTGATATTCCCTTACTTTTTCTTCGATCTCATGAAGTATTTCTTCGTCCGGCTTCCACTGACCGGAGTTCTTTTTTATCTCAAAAACATCTGTGATCCACTGGTCAGTGCTGTCCTGTACCTGATCCTGTGCATTTCTCAATGCCTGTTCTTTTTCTGTTTTTTCCTGTTTCAGAATTTCCAGCTGACCGGCAATTTCATCATACTGTCCGGAAAGCATCTCATACTGCTGGATGATCTGACGACATTCTTCTACAAGTTTTTTCTGAATATCCAGATCTCTGATGATCTCTTCCGCTTTTTCAAAGTCTTCATTTTTTATAATGCTGCAGGCTTTTTCGTGATGCTCCCATTGCAGGATTTCCTGTTGTTCATCCAGCTCTTCTTTCTGCTGTTCCAGTTCCTGCTGCTTCTCTTCCAGTCGTTCCTTTAATTGCTTCAGCTCCTGCTCCTGTTCCCAGATTCTTGTTTTATACTCCTGGATCTTTTCTTCCCAGCGCGCCTCGTTCTGTTCTGCCTCTTCCTTCTGTTTTCTGGCATAATCCAGTTTATTGTCGATTTCCTCCAGATCCATATCCAGAAGACCGTTTCGTTCTGTCTCTGCCAGTCTTTCTTTTTCCTGAAGATCTTTTAAAAGCTCTGCTCCATTCTGTCTTTTTTCTTCTGTTTCCAGGAGTTTCTGTCTGCGTTCTTCGAAATCCTGCTGAAGTGCTTCGACTTTTTCTTTTTCAGTCAGGTAAGCCTGCGCTTTTTTTGCAAGCATATACTGATTATAACGGGTATACTCATTCCGGATGATCTTTACATCTGCAAATGCACGGTTCAGGGTTTCCAAACTGTCCTGGATATCATCCATCTTTTCCATGGCATCTACCATTGCGCGAAGATCCTCATCCGACAGAGTCTGCAGGGAATCATTCAGGATATCATAGACTTTTGTAGGTTTAAATTCCTTCGAAAGTTTCGGCGCACGCACTTTTACCAGCAGACGGATAAACTGTTCATACTGTTCTTCTTTCCGAAAGCCGAAAATATACTGATTTACGTGTTTTTTATAATCACTCTGACTGTCTGTGAAGAAATTTTCCTCTCCCACAACAGCCCGCATTTCCCGCTTGTCATAAGGAATCTTGCTGCTTCCGACTTCTTTATAGAGCCACAGGTCATATCCGATCCTTCTGCCATCCAGGATCACAAAACCCCAGAAATCCATAGGTTTTCCCCGTCTTGCCCTTTGACCGATTCCAATAGTGCGGTACTCACCGGTGGCTTCTTTTTTGAATTCCAGGAACAGATAGCCGGTCGCCTCATCCCTTCCTTCCTCACCTAAAAAATAATATTCCATCTTTCGGTCACTGGAACCAAAAGGATCCAGACGGCTGGGCGTCCGGTCTCCGTCCAGCACAAATGGAATAAAACTCTGTGTCGTAATGGATTTTCCCGAGCCATTCTGTCCACGGAGAAGAAGTTTTCCATCTGTAAATTCAAAATCTTCCTCATCATACAGCCAGAAATTTACGAATCCGATCCTGTTCATTTTCCAACGGTCATTCAATTTTCGCTACCTCCCATAAAATCCTCCGGGTAGAAACCTGCCAGTCTTCCCGCTGCCGGTAATATGGTAACCTGATCCGCTTCCCACCGGATCATCATCCAGTTTTCCATATATGTTCTGACTGTTTCTATCAGCTTTGTTTCTTCCATTTCACGAAATTCTTTACTCCAGCCTTTTTTCCATTCCTTCTGGCATTCCAGCACCAGCTCCTGAAATTTTTCCGGAGTGATGTAAATGCATTCGTCTTCTGACTTTTTTATTTTTCCCTCTGTGAGCTCATTCTGGATTCTGGCACAGATCAGAAGTACTGCTTCCGGAAGCATTGCGTCACGGGGATGTACCGCTCCATAACAGTCTCCCTCCTCCAGTGTGAGACATGCCATATTTCGGTAAATATCCAGATTTCCACCAAGATTTTCCCTGAGATACCGGGATACCCACTGGCGCTGATTTTTCAGATAAAGTCCATCCGGGTCCTCATTTCCCTCCCAGTACATTGCCGGGCAGATGGCAAGCTGACGGTAGACACGATTGATCTTCGCCACACCTTTATTCTGTTCAATCTCTTCGAAATCTGTTTTTTCAAAATCCTCCCAGGACTGATAACCGGAAATATCCCTTGGAAAACTTGTGGCAAAATATTTCGAGTATCCGGTATTTTCATATAATACTTCCTGTCCGGCCTCGGAACCAAAGCCTTCACTCCGTCCATCACGAACCCGGATCATCTGCAGCTTCTCCATATACTGAAGAACTCTTACCAGGGATTTTCTCTGGGTAAAAGATGTCCAGTCAATGGTCATGTAATCTTTCAGCTGTGTTTCAACATAACTGATCAGCTCTGACAGTAAAAAAGGTGCCTGTTCTTCCTTATCTTCCAGGTACATCAGAACAACACAGAGAATGCAGTAATCCCGGATCTCTGTAAATTCTTCGATTCCCATAAATGGTTCCGCATGTGCAGGTCTTTTTTCCAGTTTCAGAAGGTTTTCTGTATGGATGAGCTTCCATCCCAGCTGTTCCCGGATGAACTTCTGAAAGTTGGGAATATCTCTTTTTATTCTGTAATAAGTTTCTTTATCTGTATCTTTGCAGATCCAGAAGTTTTCCAGTAAGGTTCTGACTTCATTCATTTTTATTTAAACTCCAGTATATAGGACGGCATGACAAGGTTTCCATCTTCACATTTCAGTACACATTTTTCCGGTTTCCGGATCAGACGGTACTCCTGTCCGTATTCTGTTCTTCCGGTTTTCTGTGAATTCATATTTGCCTGGGTGATCCACTGCAAAAATATAGTCCGGACAGCTTCCGTCACAGTCTCATCAATTTCAGAAAATGTAATTTTGTTATCTTTGATATAGTGCATAACGATCTCTTTTTGCTGTCTGGCCTGTCTGAGATACGCTTCCCTCTGAATCATTTTCTGGAAGGATTTGTCTTCAAAGCCTCTCTTGTCTTTTTTCTCTCTGTAGTTTCGGGTATGGGGTTTCAGAAGAAATTTGGAAGGTGCTTCCTCATATACACTGTTGTTAATAGAATCTTCTTCCCGGGATTCCAGAGTCTTGAAATGCTGGATCTTCTGCACTCCAAAAGCATGTGCGGAAAGCCTTCGGGCCTCATCCAGATCTTCACACTGCAAAAACAGCTCCAGAAATTTTTTATAATCGTCTTTTCTGCTGATTCCCCAGTTCTGGATCTGTACGATCAGAGCTGCATTCTGGATAATACTTCGAATTACATCGTTGGTGATCCTGAGAACTTTTTTGCATTCGCATTCTCTCTGATCGGAATCTACAAACCAGTTTCTGAGCGAATTCCATTTTCCCATTACATTTTCCCTGATACTGGGTTCTGCATTTCCCCTGGTCTCCAGCGTGGCATGGGGAATTTCCAGCTCACTTTGCACAACTTTTTCCAGCAGGATATCTTCCATCAGAGGCGTATTTTTCTCCAGGATACGCTGGATCTTTCTTGAATGACGCTGCATTTCCTGTATGAATTCTGTCAGATATTTGATGAATTTGTCTTTATGAACAATGAATTCCACAGACTTCATCAGCTGTTCTGATCTTCCGGAATAAAAATCTCTCAGGTAATCCTGATAATTCTGATTCAGCCGCTTAAAATCCTCCTGAAGAAGATTCCACCATTCATTGATGTTCTTCAAAGACTCATTCTGTATCTCTTCCGCTTCATCCAGACTTTTCTCAATACGTACAAAAAAATTCGTGGACAGATTCCCGGATTCCACGAACAGATTTTCAAGACGTACCGTCATACGTTCAATTTCCACTGCATACTCAGACATTGTGTACTGATACTGCTTATTCTTATATTCAGCAATTGTATACACTCTGCCAGGGTCCTGAATCGGTGTAAGATTCCGCCACTTAACCAGCGCGTCCAAATCCAGAACTAACTGTTCCATCGTATAATCCTGGAACATATCATCCTGTTTCAGCAGTTGAAAAATGTCTTCTTTATACATTTTAAAATTCATCTTTTCATATTCTCTGTAAAAGCAGCGCATGATCTTACGATACACAGGAGCATTGGGAACAGACAGATATGAAGTCTCGTTGATTGCTTCCAGATTGGACATTTTTTTATTTCCTTTTCTTTTAAATTCCCGTAATTATTATAATTTTTTGAATTATCTAATTATAACATGATTAGATTCCAGATACAGCCCTCTTTTTCAAAATCTACCCGACTGAAACTTTGATTATCCATGGATACCTCCGTTGTCTTTTATGTGATTTACTAGACCCACATTCATTGTACTACGGAGGTTTTTATTTTGATACTACATTCCTTGTGTCCACGAGTCTCCTCAGCTCTACTGGGGTTTGTGGGGAAAAATCCGAATTTTCCGCTGCGTCCGTGTGGTTTCGGGGGATTTTGTTATCATGGTGTTATCACAACACAACTTATACTGATTTTCTGTTCTGTTTATATTCCTTCAAACACGCCGCATTCATTATTTGTGTTGAAAACATATTCATCATATCTACAATCTTATCATAGACTTCATTAAATCTATCTTGATCCAAATCAATGTATTCCGGTTTTTCTCCATGTGCAATTTCATTTCTCATCTTCAGTAATACTTCATCCAATAGCTTAAAATTCCCTTCATATTGAGAATAGTCCAAACCTATTGTTTCCATTATTTCTATAAAAACATCTGAATTTAAATTACTTTTTGTTTTTATTACATCCTCGTAGGGTATATGGTAAGCGCTTAATTCTTGGGTAACTATACATTTGCCATTTTGTAGTTCATAATGA
>CAVEKJ010000004.1:0-29391 GCA_963616205.1 Prevotella sp. | reverse complement strand
GGAAGAAAGAGATTTCATATCCGGTGTAGGCTGGTGAAATTTTCGCAGACTGGAAGCGATCATCTTCCGGATGCTGGCACCCTGTTCTTTTTCAATGAGAATCACTTCCTGGTTATCCGTCATGGAAGGGATGCTGCCTGCAAGAGTTCCGGTGAAGGTTGCAAACATTGTGATCCAGGAAGTCGATTCCCTGTGATAGGAGTGAGGCACGCCAGGGGCGATGAGGATCCCTTCGTTGGCACCAAGTGTATAAAATTTTCCCCGGACTTCAATGCGTCCGGTGCCTTTTTCGGTCTGGAGATAATGATAGTACGGGTATCCGTCCGGCCGGAAGACGTTAACCTGATTCCAGTGGTTCCCAAGAGATTCGAACATGAAAGGAGCACTGACCGGAGTATTTCTGAAATAGATCGACATGATATTCACCTGTTTCTAAATGTTATATATTTTGGCGAAACATATTATATCATAATCTGCCGGTTTATACTATAATAATCGTAGCAGTAAAACGTAAACAGCCGGCAAAAAGAACAGAAAATGCCGGACAGGAGGAAAAAAATGAAAAAATTCGATCACTCACTGTTAAAAGATCCGCAGTATTTCAGCGATGGGAGAATGGAAGCACATTCTGATCATGTGTATTACCGTTGTGCGGAAGAATGTGAAGATGGAGAAACTTCTTTCCGTTTCAGCATGAACGGCCTGTGGAAATTTCATTACGCAAGGAACTATGCGTCCACCATCACAGGGTTTGAGGAAGAATCTTATTCCTGCAAAGACTGGGAAGATATTTATGTACCAGCCCACATCCAGATGGAAGGATATGACGCACCGCAGTATGCCAATGTGCAGTATCCATGGGAAGGACATGAAGAACTCCACCCGGGACAGATTCCGGAGCGTTTTAACCCGGTGGCAAGCTATGTGAAATATTTCCACGTGCCGGAGAACATGAGAGGAAAAAGAGTGTTCATTTCTTTCCAGGGGGCAGAGAGCGGACTGGCTTTATGGCTCAACGGAAAATTTGTGGGATACAGTGAAGACTCTTTCACCCCGTCAGAATTTGAACTGACAGAATATCTGAAAGACGGCGAGAACAAACTGGCGGCACAGGTATTCAAGTGGACAGCCAGCAGCTGGTGCGAGGATCAGGATTTTTACCGTTTTTCCGGAATCTACAGGGATGTTTATCTGTACACCGTGCCGGAAGTTCATGTGTATGATCTGAGAGTCCGTGCCATTCCGGACGAAACCCTCAAAAAAGCCGAACTTGAGATCGTGACAAAGACCTGGGGAAAAGGAAAAGCAAAACTGACACTTTCCAGAAAAGGCGAGATCCTTTTACAGGAAGAAAAGAATCTGGATGGCGAGGATACCTATACCTGGGAAATCGAAAATCCCCTTCTCTGGAGTGCGGAAGCTCCGAACCTCTATGATCTTGACCTGGAGGTTTACAATGAGAACGGAGTGCTCCAGGAGATCATTCCGGAGAAAGTCGGATTCCGCCGCTTTGAGATGAAGGACGGCATCATGACCCTCAATGGAAAACGTATCGTGTTCAAGGGCGTGAACCGCCACGAATTCAGCTCCATCACCGGAAGACACGTATCCCGTGAGGAACTGATCAAAGATATCGTGACCATGAAGCAGAACAACATCAATGCCATCCGTACCTGTCATTATCCGGATGCATCTCCGATCTACCGTCTCTGCGATGAGTACGGTCTTTATATGATCGCGGAAAACAATTTGGAGTCTCATGGTTCCTGGGATGTGGCAGAGCTTACCGGAGACTACACAGACATCGTTCCCCATAACAAACCGGAATGGCTTGGTATGATGCTGGACCGTGTCAATTCCATGTACCAGCGTGACAAGAAACATCCGGCAATCCTGATCTGGTCCTGCGGAAACGAGTCCTTCGGCGGAAAAGATATCTTTGAGATGTCCGAGTTTTACCGTAAGAATGATCCTACAAGACTGGTACATTACGAGGGCCTTTTCCATGACCGCAGCTACAATGACACCAGCGATATGGAAAGTCAGATGTATCCTTCTGTAAAAGCAATCCAGGAGTTCCTTGCGAAGGATGACAGCAAGCCGTTTATCTGCTGTGAGTATACCCATGCAATGGGAAATTCCTGCGGCGCAATGCATAAATATACAGACCTTACAGATGCAGAACCGAAATATCAGGGCGGCTTTATCTGGGACTACATCGATCAGTCCATTTACAAAAAAGACCGCTACGGAAAAGAATTCCAGGCATACGGCGGCGATTTCGGTGAGCGTCCGACGGATTATAACTTCAGCGGAAATGGCATTGCGTATGGCGGTGACAGAGATGCTTCTCCGAAGATGCAGGAAGTAAAATTCAATTACCAGAATATCACCGCAAAAGTAAATGAAGATTCCGTTAAGATCATCAACAAGAACCTTTTTGTAAATACCGACACATTCCGCTGTGAAGTAACTCTTGCAAAGAACGGACATGTCCTCCGTACAGAGACACTGGAAACTTCTGTGGAGCCTTTAAGCGAAAATACATATTCCCTTCCGTTCAAAAAACAGCAGCGCCCGGGAGAGTATACTATAACTGTATCCTTCCTTCTCAGAGAAAAAACACTCTGGGCAGAGGCAGGACATGAGGTTGCTTTTGGACAGTATGTTTATCAGGTAGAAGGAGAGGAAAAAGCTCCTGCATGTGGCGTAGAGCTTGTGAGAAGCCTTCACAACATCGGCGTCCGGGGAGAAAACTTCGAGGTGATGTTCTCCGTTCTCAACGGCGGACTGGTTTCGTATAAATATGCAGGAAGAGAGATGATCGAGGCAATCCCGAAGCCGAATTTCTGGAGAGCACCTACAGACAACGACTGCGGAAATCAGATGCCGATGCGCTATGCACAGTGGAAGATCGCAAGTATGTACGCAAGCCATAAAGAGTACCGCAAAGGCATGTACGGCCCGTCCAATGCACCGGAGACAACGGTCCATGAAAACAGCGTAGAGGTTGCTTTTACATACATCATGCCAACCACCCCGGCCAGTGAATGCCGCCTTGCATACGAGGTATTTGGAGATGGAAGAGTAAAGACCACACTGACCTATGATCCGGTAAAAGAACTGGGTGATATGCCGGAGTTCGGAGTACTCTTTAAATTCAATGCAGATTATGACCATGTTAAGTGGTACGGCCTGGGACCGGCAGAAACTTATGCAGACCGGAAACATGGCGCAAAACTGGGTATTTATGAGAATCTGGTGGCAGACAATATGGCGCGCTATCTGGTACCGCAGGAATGTGGAAACAAAGAAGAAGTACGCTGGGCAGAGATCACAGACAGAAAGGGCAGGGGAATGCTCTTTGAGATGGATAAAGAAAACGGCCCGATGATGTTCTCTGCGCTTCCGTACACCCCACATGAGATGGAAAACGCCATGCATCCATACGAACTCCCGGAGATCCATTATACGGTTGTCCGTGCCGCAAAGGCACAGATGGGCGTGGGAGGAGATGACAGCTGGGGTTCTTACACCCACCCGGAATATCTCCTGGATACCGATGGAAAAATGAAATTTTCCTTCGTGTTCAAAGGCCTTTAAAATGTCATAAAAAAACAGAACATAAAGCCAGTAAAAAAGCTTCCGGAAGACGCCCGGAAGCTTTTTTGTTTCATAATAATGCACAGAAAATAAACAGGCTGAAAAAAAACCTGTGGATATTTCATGAAATGAAAAAAAACTTGGATATGCACTTGTTTTTTCATGGTAAATAGTTTAGAATGATTACATAAGTGGTAGAAAGTGGTGAATAGTGGTAGCGAATGGGGCTGAGTGGCAGAACACACCATTTGCACCCTGGAAACACGAAGGGGAGAATCGTGTTTCACGAGAGTAGGTGGGTTTCATGTTCATGGGCGAGTATAATCATACGATCGACGCGAAGGGGCGTCTGATCATCCCTTCCAGGTTCAGGGAGCTCTTAGGGGAAGAGTTCGTACTGACAAGAGGGCTGGATGGTTGCCTTTCCATTTATCCTATGGATGAATGGGCTGCCTTTGAAGAGAAACTCCGAGCATTACCACTTACAAATAAAGACGCAAGAACCTTTTCACGTTTCTTTGTAGCCGGAGCTACGACATGTCAGCTGGATAAGCAGGGGAGAATTCTGGTGCCGCAGACGCTGCGCCAATTCGCTGGTCTGGATAAGGATGTGGTGCTCACGGGTAATCTGAACCGGATCGAGGTCTGGAGCAAAGAGAAGTGGAGCGAGAACTGCAATTATGATGATATGGACAGCATTGCGGAGAGCATGCAGAACATAGGAATCGTCATTTGAGCATAGCGCAGGTAGAAATCCCACAGGAGACGGATATGGAATTTAAGCATAAATCTGTATTACTCAATGAGACCATTGAAGGCTTAAGGGTAAAGCCGGATGGAATCTATGTGGATGGCACTTTAGGAGGAGCGGGACACGCCACAGAGGTGTGTAAGAAACTTTCTGCCAAGGGGAGATTTATTGGCATAGATCAAGACCAGGATGCGATAATTGCTGCGAGTGAACGGCTGTCAGCCTTTAATCAGGTGACAATCATTCGCAGCAATTATTGTTACATGGCAGATGAGCTGAGATCCCGTGGCATTGAGAAAGTGGACGGGATCCTGCTGGATTTAGGAGTGTCATCTTATCAGCTGGATAATGAAGAGCGAGGTTTTTCCTACCGGTACGATTCGCCTCTGGACATGCGAATGGACAGAAGACAGAGCCGTACAGCCAGTGATATTGTCAACGGTTATGAGGAACGGGAACTGTACCGCATTATCCGCGATTACGGCGAAGACAGATTCGCCAAGAATATAGCGAAACACATTGTGGCTGCCAGAGAGCAGGCACCGATCCGGACAACCGGAGAACTGACAGAGATCATAAGGGGAGCGATCCCCATGAAAATACAGGCTACAGGAGGACATCCGGCCAAGAGGACTTTTCAGGCAATACGTATTGAGCTCAACCGGGAGCTTGACGTGCTCAGGGATTCCCTGGACGGCATGATCGATCTCCTGGATGACGGAGGAAGGATCTGTATCATTACATTCCATTCTCTGGAAGACAGGATCGTTAAGACCATTTTCCGAAAAAATGAAAATCCATGTACCTGTCCGCCGGACTTTCCGGTCTGTGTATGCGGAAAGAAATCCAAAGGCAGGGTGATCACAAGGAAGCCCATCTTACCGGGTAAAGAGGAAATGGAAGAGAATCCAAGGTCCAAAAGTGCGAAGCTTCGTATTTTTGAACGTCAAATGTAGTTGAGAGATGGAAGGTAGGCAAATGGCGAAGACAGGAAGAGGGACTACAGCCAGAAGAAATCGAAATACCGTCAGGAACAGCAGAGAAATGTATGTTCAGGGAAATGCGGTAAAACGGCTGCAGGAAGTTCCTCAGAGAACTGATCTGCCCGAGATACAGGAAAGGCGACGGCTGGCTCAGGAAAGAAAACAGAAATCCGCGGTACCTGTGACACCGGCAAAACAGGCGGTGAGCAGACAGGCACAGCGAAACCGGGAAAAGGCGATGGCCATGAACAAGGGCTTCGTTCTCTTCCTTACGGCAGTTTCCGTTGCGGTACTTTTTACCTGTATCAATTATCTTCAGGTAAAATCCGAAATCACGGCGAGTATGAAAAATGTTGCAAATCTGGAATCCGAGCTTGCACAGCTGAAAGAAGATAACGATGCATATTACAGTCAGGTTACTTCCACTGTAGATATCAGCGAGATCAAGAAAAAAGCCATCGGCGAGCTTGGAATGAAATATCCTTCGGAAGATCAGATACAGACCTATACCACCGAAGGGAACAGTTATGTGAGACAGTATCAGGATGCAGACACGCACAAGTAACAGAAGTACAGTTTTTAAGCAGGTGATCGATTGAGTACAAGAAGGCGAAGGCCGGTAAAAAAAATAAATTACAGTATGAAGAAAAAGCTGGCAGTACTATTTTCCATAGTGTTGCTGGCTTTAGTCGGTTTGGTGGCAAGAATTACCTATATCAATGCCACAAGCGGGAGCAAATACCGAAAACAGGTGCTGAGTCAGGCTCAGCAGAAATATGAAAACCAGATACTCCCGGCAAAAAGAGGCGATATCTATGACCGGAACGGAAATATCCTGGCTACCAGCAACAAGGTTTACAATGTGATCCTTGACTGTCTGGAAGTCAATAAGGACGAGGATTCTGTGGAACCCACCATTAAGGCTCTTGTAGAAGTTCTGGGACTTGACGAGGATGAGATGCGGAAACTTCTCACCGATGATGCCACAAAGGAGAGCCAGTATCAGATCGTAAAGAAACAGATCTCCATGGATGACAAAAAAGCATTCGAGAAATATGAAGATCCGGGAGATGACAGCGAGCTGACTGCCACACAGTTGAAAGAACGTTCCAAGATCACAGGCGTGTGGTTTGAGGAAGATTATCTCAGATCTTATCCGTTTAATGAGACTGCCTGTGACACCATCGGATTTACACTTTCCAGGGATGTGGCAGATGCCGGGCTGGAAGGCTACTACAATGCAACACTTACCGGTGTGGATGGAAGACAGTACGGATACATCAACAACAATTCCGATGTGGAACAGACCATCATCGAACCTACAGATGGCAAGAGCATTGAGACTTCTCTGGATCTGGGACTTCAGCAGATCGTAGAAAAATATGTAAATGCATTCGAGGAAAAGATGGGAGCCAAGAATGTAGGCGTTATCATCGAAGATCCGAAGACCGGAGAGATCATGGCAATGGACGGCGGTGACCGTTATGATCTGAATAATCCGAGAGATCTTTCCAATGTGTATTCCCAGAGCGAGATCGATGCCATGAGCGATGAGGAAACTGTGGAAGCACTGAACGGAATGTGGAGCAATTTCTGCGTGACAGATGCTTACGAGCCAGGATCCGTTGTAAAACCTATCGTTATGAGTTCCGCACTTGAGATGGGAGCGATCTCCGAGAGTGATAATTTTGTCTGTGACGGCGGACAGTCTTTCGGTGCGGAAGATGCCACCACTTTTATCAAATGTGCCGTATGGCCGGATGCTCATGGAACAGAAACACTTTCTGACGTTATTGCCAATTCCTGCAACGATGGCATGATGCAGATCGCGGCGAAGATGGGCAAGGACAATTTCCTTAAGACGCAGAGCGTTTTTAATTTCGGAACAAGAACAGGTATCGACCTTCCAAACGAGGGAAGCGGTGTGATCCATACCAGCGATACCATGGGCGAGACAGAGCTTGCATGCTCCGCTTTCGGACAGGGATATACTCTCACCATGATCCAGGAGATCAATGCCATGTGTTCGGTTGTCAATGGCGGCTACTATTATCAGCCCCATCTTGTGACCAAGATCAAGGACAGCAGCGGCGGCATCGTAAAAACGATCACGCCGACACTGATGAAGCAGACCATTTCCGAAAAGATATCTGCAGATATCCGTTCCTACATGGCAGCCAGTGTAGACCATGGTACCAGCCGTACCTCCAAGGTGGAGGGCTACAGTTCCGGTGGTAAAACAGGTACTGCCGAGAAACTTCCACGAGGCAATGGCAAGTATCTGGTATCTTTCATTGGATTTGCACCGGTGGATGATCCGGCACTTGTGATCTACGTAGTTGTAGATGAGCCAAATGTGGACGACCAGGCAAGCAGTACTTATGCGCAGTACATTGCTCAGGGAATCCTTTCCGAGGCACTTCCTTATCTGAATGTACAGCCGGATGAGGCAGAGGACGGAGAAGTTCCGACCACAGAACTGTGGGATCTTTTTAAAGGGATCAGTGATTCTGCCACCGGAACAGGCACAGACGGACAGAAAGAAGCCATTTCCGACGAAAACGTACCAAGCCCGCCGGAAAATGATTCTGAGGACAGTGATGCAGAAGACAACAACGATATGCAGAGCGATGGCCTCACCAACGAGGAAGCCGGTCTGGAGTGACAGACAGTAATGCAGAATACCCTCTCAGGGGAGCGTCATATATTACAGTGACGATCTCTGAGAGGGATTTTTTTATGATCCGGACGATGGTTTATCACAGGAAAAAAATATGGGTGGTTTTTCTGATCTGTGCACTGCTTCTTTTGGGCCTGGTGGGACGGTTATGGTATCTTATGGGTACAAGGGCAGAATATTATTCAAAAAAAGCAGATGACCTTCATGAGAGAGAACGCGACATCAAGGCTGCCAGAGGAAAGATCCTGGATGCAAAGGGGAATGTTCTGGCAGATAACCGGACCGTCTGTACGGTATCGGTCATACACAGTCAGATCAAAGAGCCGGAAAAAGTGATCCGGGTACTGGCAGAAAAATTATCCATGGAGGAAGACGTGATCCGGAAAAAAGTAGAAAAAGTTTCTTCTATTGAAAGGATCCGGACAAACGTGGAAAAAGAGATCGGAGATGCGATCCGTGAATATGCCCTTGCCGGGGTAAAAGTCGATGAAGATTACCGGAGATATTATCCCTATGGCTCGCTTGCTTCCAAGGTTCTGGGCTTTACCGGAGGAGATAATCAGGGGATTATCGGACTGGAAGTAAAATATGACGAGATCCTGAAGGGAGAACCGGGGAAGATCCTCACGGTGACGGACGCGCGGGGCGTGGAGCTCGACGGGACAGGAGAACGGCGCAGGGAACCGGTGTCAGGAAATACGCTGCGCACCAGTCTGGATGTAAACATCCAGGAATATGTCCAGCAGGCAGCCAAAAAAGTCATGGAAGAAAAACAGGCGGAGCGTGTTTCCATCCTGCTTATGAACCCGCAGAACGGGGAAATCTATGCCTGTGTCAATGTGCCGGAATTTGACCTGAACGATCCGTTTACTTTAAATACAGAAGAAACAACAGAAGAAACAGCGTCAGATGGAAAAAAGAAGCAGGATCTTCTCAACCAGATGTGGAGAAATCCCTGCCTGAATGATACTTATGAGCCGGGTTCCACGTTTAAGATCATTACCATGTCAGCTGGGCTGGAGGAAGGTGTGGTGTCAACAGAAGACCGGTTTTTCTGCCCGGGGTATAAAGTGGTGGAAGACCGGCGGATCCACTGCGCAAAGCGGACCGGTCATGGAGCCCAGAACTTCGTAGAAGGAGCCCAGAATTCCTGTAACCCGGTGTTTATCGAGGTAGGCCTGCGGCTGGGAGTGGATAATTATTATAAATATTTCAAACAGTTCGGACTTTTAAAAAAAACAGGAATTGATCTTCCGGGAGAAGCCGGGACGATCATGCATGATCCGAAAAACATGGGAGAGGTGGAACTTGCCACCGTATCATTTGGCCAGTCGTTCCAGATCACACCGATCCAGCTTGCCACGACAGTCAGCGCGATCATTAACGGCGGAAACCGGATCACGCCTCATTTTGGGATCAGCGTGGAAAGTGCGGATGGAACAGAAGTAAAAACTCTGGAGTATCCGGTGGAAACGGGAATCTTATCAGAAGGGACTTCTCAGACTGTGCGGACGATCCTGGAAACTGTAGTATCTGTAGGCTCCGGAAAAAATGCCGGGATCGAAGGCTATTCCATCGGCGGAAAAACGGCGACTTCCCAGACGCTGCCCAGAGGTTCCGGACGCTATATTTCCTCATTCTTAGGTTTCGCTCCGGCGGAAAACCCGAAAGTTCTGGCACTGTGCATCATCCACAATCCCCAGGGGATGTATTATGGCGGGATCATTGCGGCGCCGGTGGTCCGCAGTATTTTTGAAAATGTGCTTCCTTATCTTGGAATTGAGAAGACTGTCACAGAAACTCCATCCGGGGAAAACCGGGCAGATGGGGTTGATTAATGAGGGGAAAAGCCTTATACTGTTGAAGAAGTATAAAAAAACGAAAGAATTAGAGGTGTGAGGATGGAGTTTCATGTTGTGATCCCTGTGCTGATCTCATTTGCGATCAGCCTTGTATTAGGACCGATTGTTATCCCTTTTTTAAGAAGACTTAAGATGGGACAGACAGAGAGAGAGCTGGGCGTGCAGTCCCACCTGAAGAAGAACGGTACTCCGACAATGGGTGGAGTGATCTTTCTCATTGCGACAACTGTAACATCACTGTTTTATATCAGAGATTATCCGATGATCATCCCGGTACTTTTCCTGACTCTGGGATTTGGACTGATCGGATTTCTGGATGATTACCTGAAAGTAGTCCTGAAGCGTTCAGACGGACTTCTGCCATGGCAGAAGATGGCACTGCAGATCGTTGTGACAGCTGTATTTGCTTTTTACCTTGTAAATTATTCCAATGTATCCCTGACCATGAAGATCCCGTTCTGGAGTGGACATTACCTGAATCTGGGATGGTTTGCAGTTCCGGTGCTGTTCTTTGCAGTTATCGGTACCGTAAACGGAGTAAACTTTACCGACGGTCTTGACGGCCTGGCATCCAGTGTTACCCTGATCGTAGCAGTATTCTTTACAGTAGTATCCCTTGGAATGAACAGCGGCGTGGAGCCGATCACCTGTGCAGTTGTGGGCAGCCTTATGGGCTTCCTTCTGTTTAATGTATATCCGGCCAAAGTATTCATGGGAGATACCGGTTCCCTGGCACTGGGCGGATTTGTGGCAGGTGTGGCCTATGCCATGCAGATGCCTCTGTTTATCATCCTGGTGGGACTGATCTACCTTGTTGAGGTACTGTCCGTTATGATCCAGGTATCCTATTTCAAGGCAACACACGGAAAAAGAATCTTCAAGATGGCGCCTATCCACCATCATTTTGAGCTTTGCGGGTGGTCCGAGACACGGGTCGTTGCAGTGTTCTCTGTTGTAACTGCCATTATGTGCCTGATCGCTCTCCTGGCATTATAAGGAGGAACAGAAAATGGATTTAAAAGGAAAAAAAGTTCTCGTATTCGGAGCCGGAAAGAGCGGCATCGGCGCAGCTGACCTGCTTGGAAGCGTAGGAGCCAGCCCGGTGATCTACGACGGAAACGCGAACCTTGACAAAGATGCGGTTTTACATAAAACAAACGGGAAATATACCCCTGAGATCTGGGCCGGCGATTTTCCGGAGGGAGCACTGGAGAGTCTTGATCTTGTAGTATTAAGCCCTGGAGTTCCCACAGACCTTCCCCTTGTAAAGAGCTTCTACGAAAAAGGCCTTCCGGTATGGAGTGAGGTAGAGCTTGCCTACCGTACAGGAAAAGGCGAAGTTCTGGCGATCACAGGAACCAACGGTAAGACAACAACAACAGCCCTTCTCGGCAAGATCATGGGAGATGCCCGTGAATCTGTATTTGTTGTAGGAAATATTGGAACTGCATATACATCCAAATCCCTGGAGATGCGTGAGGATTCCGTAACCGTTGCGGAGATCAGCAGCTTCCAGCTGGAAACCATCGAGCAGTTCCGCCCGAAGGTCAGTGCCATCCTCAACATCACAGAGGATCATCTGAACCGCCACCATACCATGGAAGAATACATCCGTGTAAAAGAACTGATCACCAAGAATCAGGGACCGGAAGATGTCTGTGTCCTGAATTACGAGGATGAAGTTCTCCGTAAATTCGGTGAGAACATTGTTCCGAAGGTGGTATATTTTTCAAGTCTTCGTAAACTGGATCAGGGTATCTATCTGGATGGAGACCAGATCGTACTGAAGACAGAAACAGAAGAGATCCCGATCGTGAAGACCGGAGAGCTTAAGATTCTTGGCCGCCATAATCATGAGAATGTAATGGCAGCAGCAGCCATGGCATACTATGCGGGAGTTTCTGTAGAGAGTATTCATAAGAGCGTCTGCGAATTTGTGGCAGTTCCTCACAGGATTGAGTATGTCACAGAGAAAAACGGTGTTGCCTATTACAACGATTCCAAGGGAACCAACCCGGATGCTGCGATCAAAGGCATCCAGGCAATGAACCGCCCGACTCTTCTCATCGGCGGAGGCTATGACAAGGAATCCAGTTATGACGAGTGGATCCAGTCCTTCGATGGAAAAGTCCGCTACCTTGTTCTCATCGGCCAGACAAAGGAGAAGATCAAAGCTGCAGCAGAACGTCTTGGATTTACAGACATCATTCTCTGTGAGGATCTGAAAGAAGCCGTTCAGGTCTGCGCGGAAAAAGCTGTTCCGGGAGATGCGGTTCTTCTTTCACCGGCATGCGCAAGCTGGGGACAGTTTGATAACTATGAGCAGCGTGGTGACATGTTCAAGGAATATGTGAAAGCACTGTAATAATCCGAAAAATACATACATAAGCTGAAATAAAGACCACTGTGGAGGCCACAGCATGAAAGCAGGACAGAAACAGACCGGAAAGACAGATACCGTTCTCTGGGTTCTGGTCCTGATCCTGGTCGTATTTGGTCTCGGGGCGCTTTTTTCGGCAAGTGAATATAATGGCAGAGTACGTTTTCACGACTCTGCCTATTATTTTAAAAAGCAGCTCTTTGCCACGGCACTGGGGCTGCTTGTTATGTATCTGGCATCCCGGGTGGATTACCGGCTGACTGTAAAACTGGCACCGGCTGCATATATCCTTTCCCTCATTTTGTCTACGGCGGTTTTGCTGTTTGGACAGGAGATCAACGGGTCAAAGAGATGGCTGAATCTGGGGCCGTTGTCTTTTCAGCCTTCCGAATTTTCCAAGGTTGCTGTGATATTGTTTCTTGTGTGGCAGATCAGCCGGACGAAGAGCAGGACAACAGGGTTCTGGTTTATGTGCAGGACCATGATGACCCTGCTTCCTGTGGTTGGTCTGGTAGGTTCCAACAACTTAAGTACTGCGGTGATCATCCTGGGAATCGGTGTTCTTTTGATCTTTGTGGCCAATCCCAGATATCTGCAGTTTCTGGCACTTGGAAGTGCCGGGATCGGGTTTGTTGCGGTTTTTCTTGCGGCGGAAAGCTATCGTCTGGAGCGCCTTGCGATCTGGCGTGATCCGGAAAAGTATGAAAAAGGATTTCAGACCATCCAGGGCCTGTATGCCATAGGGAGCGGAGGGATTTTTGGCAAAGGATTCGGAAACAGTCTGCAAAAACTGGGCTTTGTACCGGAAGCTCAGAATGACATGATCTTTTCCATTGTCTGTGAGGAAACCGGGATCCTGGGAGCCGCCTTGCTGATCTTTCTGTTTACACTTCTGATCTGGAGACTTTGTATTCTGGCGCTGAACTGCCGGGAACTTCAGGGAACACTTCTCTGTGCCGGGATCATGGCACATATGGCGATCCAGGTGATCCTGAATGTGGCAGTTGTGACCAATACCATTCCCAACACCGGGATCACCCTGCCCTTTGTAAGTTATGGAGGAACCTCGGTTGTTTTTCTACTGGGGGAGATGGGGCTGGCTTTAAGTGTCAGCAGTCACAGACCGAGAAAGATCACATAGAATAAAAAGTAAGAGGCCCTTTTAGGAGTGGAAGACTTGAATGAGATCGATGAGATCATCGTAACCGGAGGAAGACCGCTGCACGGAAGCGTCCGGATCCAGGGCTCAAAAAACGCGGCACTTCCGGTTATGGCAGCAGCCCTCTTAAGCTCCGGGACCAGCGTGCTGCGGGGATGTCCAAAGATCACCGATGTATTTTTAATGGAAAAGATCCTCCGGGATCTGGGAGCAGAAACCTGGTGGGAAGATCACGACCTTTATCTGGACTGCAGCCGTGCGGATGGTACTGTGATATCGGAGTGTTATTCCGGAAAAATGCGTTCTTCCGTGATCCTGATGGGAGCAATGCTGGGGCGGAACGGGAAAGCACAGACCGGATATCCCGGCGGCTGCGTGATCGGAAAGCGGCCGGTAGATCTTCATATCCGGGTTTTGCGCTGTCTTGGGGCAAAAGTGGTGGAAAACGATGGGATGATCCAGGCATCCTGTGGAAAACTTTTGGGTGCGGAGATGGTTTTCCCTAAAAAGAGTGTGGGTGCTACGGAACAGGGAATCCTGGCAGCAGTCCTTGCAAAAGGAAAGACCGTTCTTACAGGTTGTGCCTGTGAACCGGAAATTTACTGGCTGTGCCGTTATCTCACCGGAATGGGGGCAAAGATCCAGATCCGGGAAAAGGGCTGTATCTGTATTGAGGGAGTAGAGAAACTGCATCCCGGTGACGGACATATTCCGGCTGACCGTATCGTTGCCGGGACCTATCTTATGGCAGCAGCGGCGACCAGAGGAGAGATCATTCTGGGAAATCCGCCTCTGAAGGAAATGGATGGAATCCTGGAAGTATATCAGAAAATGGGTGGACAATGCCGCAGGGTAGGTGGTAAACTAATAGTCAACGGAAAAAATATAGGTTGTCCCCTTGCGCTCCTGGAGACAGAAGTTTATCCGGGATTTCCTACAGACCTGCAGTCTCCGGCAATGGCAGTGCTTGCCACGATCCCGGGAGTGAGCAGGATCCGTGAGAAGATTTTTGAAGACAGATATAAAACAGCCTCGTCGCTTGGCAAGATGGGAGCGAAGATCCAGATCCGGGATGGGACCGCTGTGATATATGGAGGATCCCCTCTTACCGGATGCAGTGTGGAAGCACAGGAACTTCGCGGCGGCGCGGCGCTTGTGATCGCAGCTCTTGCCGCACAGGGAGTCACCAGGATCCGTGGCTGCTGTTTCATAGAAAGAGGCTATGAGCATATCTGTGAAGATCTGACCGCACTGGGCGGTCTGTTGATAAAGGACAGAGGAACTTTATGAAAACATCCAAAAAAAAGCCGCTGGCAGCTGTTGGAGGACTTCTGGTCCTGCTGCTGGCAGGAATTATTTTCTTTTTTACGTATTATCAGGTTGATGAAGTACAGGTGATGGGAAGCAGCCATTACTCCGAAAAACAGATCCGGAAGATGGTGCTGAAAGGACCGCTGGCGTCCAATTCCATCCTTGCGCCGCTTCTTTATACGAAGCAGAGTACAAAAGATGTTCCTTTCATAGATGGCTATACAGTGACACGGCTGAACCGCCATACCATCTGTGTCAGCGTGAAAGAAAAGGATATTGTAGGCTGTATCCCTTATCTGGACAGCTATATCTATTTTGACAGGAATGGTGTTTTTGTGGAAGGCTCCACAGAGCGCAATAAGAAGATCCCTTTTTTTGACGGGATCAAAGTCAAAAAAGTCGTTCTGAATGAAAAACTTCCTATTAAGGATGAAACAGTCATGAACACGGCAGTTGCACTTTCCACTATTTTTGCCAAAAATGACAAAGTCCCGGATCATATTGAATTTGGAGATGACGGGCAGATCAGCCTTGTTTACGGAGATATCACAGTCAAACTTGGAAAAGATGAATATCTGGAAGACAAGATGACCAGAGTTCTGGCCATCCTTCCGCTGATTTCCGGAAAAAAAGGAATTCTCCACGCAGAAAATGTAAATGATAATTCCAAGAACATCACACTGGAACAGGAGCAGGATGAAAGTCAGGATTCTACAGAGAGCTGGACTGGCGGCTACGATGAAGAAGGAAACTATACCGGAGAAGGCGAGTACGACGAAAACGGCAATTATGTAGGGCCAAAGCCACAGACAGATCTGGAATATGCACAGGATAACTGGGTAGGCGGCTATGACGAGGAAGGCGACTATACTGGTAGTGGTGAATACGATGCCAATATGACCTACGTGGGAGAGGCACCGACAGAAGAGTCCATGACAGAGAAAGGAAACTGGAAAGGCGGATACCGGGAAGACGGCGGCTATGACGGAGTCAGTGAGTACGACCGTGATGGCAATTATGTTGGAACACTGGAAGATTATCAGGCTTCTTCAGAAAGTTCCGGAGATGGAACGGACTCCACAGATACCAGCTCCGGGGAGACGGATTCTGCGGATACCGGAAGCGAAGATAATACTTCAGATGGCAGCCTGGATAATACTGAGGAAGAGTCGGATACAGGGTCAGACTACAGCAGTGATTACAGTGACGAGTCGGATAATTCCGATGAAAATTCTTACAGTGATTACAGCGATGAGTCCGATTACGAGTAAAGTTGAAAAAACCTTTCTTAATATAATACCAGTATTTGGGCATTTTGCCAGAGTTTGTTTTGCAAATGTTTCGGTTAATAGAAACAGTGCCGAAATTTAGTGAAAAAAGTATAAAAAAACAAAATTAGTGGTTGATTAATTACCGAAAAAAATATATGATATAACTATGTGTATATGTAGCTTGGAATAGATTATTACACTGAATCGGATATCAGGTAGAAATAAAGGAGGAAGTACATTGTTAGAGATAATGACGAATGAGGCTGAGTCTTCTGCGAAAATTATTGTAATTGGAGTAGGCGGCGCAGGTAATAATGCGGTAAACAGAATGGTGGAAGAGGCCATTGGCGGAGTTGAGTTTGTAGGTGTCAATACCGATAAACAGGCTCTGACACTGTGTAAAGCTCCGACTGTACTTCAGATTGGTGAGAAAATTACGAAAGGTCTCGGCGCCGGTGCACAGCCGGAAGTTGGACAGAAGGCAGCTGAGGAGAGCATTGAGGAAGTTAAGAAGATCATCGAGGGAGCGGACATGGTGTTCGTTACCTGTGGTATGGGTGGCGGAACCGGAACCGGAGCTGCTCCTGTAATTGCCAGTGCGGCAAAAGAGATGGGTATCCTGACTGTCGGTGTTGTTACCAAGCCTTTCCGTTTTGAAGCTAAGACCCGTATGAACAATGCACTTGCGGGAATCGAGAATCTGAAGAAAGCAGTTGACACTTTAATTGTCATTCCAAATGATAAATTACTTGAGATCGTTGACAGAAGAACAACTATGCCGGAGGCACTGCGCAAGGCAGATGAGGTTCTTCAGCAGGCAGTACAGGGTATCACGGACCTGATCAATCTGCCGGCACTGATCAACCTTGACTTTGCAGATGTACAGACAGTCATGACAGATAAAGGAATCGCACACATCGGTATCGGTGAGGCAAGAGGCGATGACAAGGCTATGGAGGCAGTACAGCAGGCTGTATCTTCTCCGCTTCTTGAGACAACCATCAAGGGAGCTACTCATGTGATCATCAACATTTCCGGTGACATTTCCCTTATGGATGCCAACGATGCTGCAAGCTATGTACAGGAGCTTACAGGTGAGGATGCGAATATCATCTTTGGTGCCATGTATGATGATTCTGTTGCAGACTATGCAAGGATCACAGTCATTGCAACTGGTCTTACAGATAATAATCTTCAGAATACACCGTTTGGAAACAGAGCTTCCAATTCTGTATTTGGAACAGCCAAGAAGACAGGCCAGTCACCGGCAAGCAGCATGAACCTTAACATGCCGAGCTTCAGTCTTCCGACTATGAATTCCACACAGTTTGGAACAAAGGCTCCGACAAGCACAGTTCAGAAGAAGGACATCCAGATCCCGGATTTCCTCAAGAACAGATAATAAAGAGAACATGATAAAATCCGGCAGAGGTTCCATCTGGAACCCTGCCGGATTTTTTTACTCTCAGAGGCAAGTTTTATTCTGACCGAAAATAAGATTTGAGGTCAGGATATCAGCACTTACAGTCGAAGGTATCGCATTTGGTATCACAGCAGCGGTGGGCATTGTCACCGGATACGTTGATGGAAGCTGCGGTACATTTACAGTGTTCATTGTAGGTACAGTTGTGCGCTTTGCAGTCGATGTTGATGGTTTCACATCCACAGCCGGAATCCGCGGTATTTTTTACAGAACCTTCCGCCTGGTCACGGAAACTCTCACAGGCTGTGTCATCTGCATAACGGGCATCTGCGCCTTCTACATTGATGGCACCTTTGGAACAGAGAGAATTTTTGTTATAGTAGCAGTTGTGTGCAGAACATTTAAGGATTGTCATGAATGTGTCCTCCTGATATATTTTTACCGGAAACCGTCACATACAGGAACGAGAACATCGGATCAAATGTCCATGTTGCTGCCTGCTTTGTCGGATTCCGATGTGGTATAGTATGTCCGGAGAATAAAAAATTCATACACATAAATACATAATAATATAAAAAAAAGAGTTGACAAACAGAAGATACCATGGTATCCTCTTAAAGTACGTAGCGAAAAGAAAGCAGAGTTCACTCTCACCTCAGCGCTGAAAATAAGCGACTCAGGTCAATATTACACAATACTGCGAACGGAGAGACTATCAGTGCGCAGGTGTAGTTTTTGAGGTGTGGATATCTGTCCACGCTTTTTTTGTGTGACTTAAGCTACATTAATGAGAAAGAAAAAATTAATTCTATCATGTTCATGGAGGTGTACAACAATTAGCGGTTTAATGATTAACGAACAGATCAGAGACAGAGAGGTACGCTTGATTGGTCCGGACGGAGCACAGCTTGGAATCATGTCCGCCAGAGAAGCGATGGCGAAAGCACAGGAGGCAGGACTTGACCTTGTAAAGATTGCCCCACAGGCGAAACCGCCGGTATGCAAGATCATTGATTACGGTAAATACCGTTACGAACTTGCCAGAAAAGAAAAAGAGGCCAGAAAAAAGCAGAAAACCATCGATGTCAAAGAAGTGCGTCTTTCCCCGAACATTGATACGAATGATTTAAAGACGAAGGTAAATGCAGCAAGAAAGTTCCTTAGCAAGGGCGACAGAGTTAAGGTTACACTTCGTTTCCGCGGAAGAGAGATGGCACATATGTCCAGCAGCAAGCATGTGCTTGACGACTTCGCAGATCTTCTGTCCGATATAGCGACTGTAGAGAAGGCTCCGAAGGTAGAAGGCAGAAGCATGACAATGTTTCTGACTGAGAAACGGTAGATATCTCAGTCTTCACGGCAACAGCCGGGCAGAACGGGATGTTATATAAAATTTAGAAGTACCAAATCAAGGAGGAATTCATAATGCCAAAAATTAAAACTTGCAGAGCAGCAGCAAAGCGCTTTAAAAAAACAGGTACAGGAAAATTAGTAAGAAATAAAGCCTACAAGAGCCATATCCTTACAAAGAAATCTCAGAAGAGAAAGAGAAATCTGAGAAAATCTACTGTTGTTGATTCTACTAACGTAAAGAGCATGAAGAAAGCATTACCATATTTATAAGATAGAGAAGACGAACAGGAGGAGAATTAAGAAATGGCAAGAATTAAAGGCGGATTAAACGCAAAGAAAAGACATAACCGTACATTAAAGCTGGCAAAGGGTTACAGAGGAGCCCGTTCCAAACAGTATAGAGTAGCAAAACAGTCTGTAATGAGAGCTCTTACAAGCTCCTATGCAGGAAGAAAGCAGAAGAAACGTCAGTTCAGACAGCTCTGGATCGCACGTATCAACGCAGCAGCAAGAATGAACGGACTTTCCTACAGCAAAATGATGCACGGCCTTAAAGTTGCAAACATCGACATCAACAGAAAGATGCTTGCAGAGATGGCAGTTAACGATGCAGCAGGCTTCACAGCACTTGCTGAGATCGCTAAAAAAGCAATCGCATAAGTAAAAGATAAAGAGGCGAAGAAGTCCAGGGAGTTTTCCCTGGATTTTTCTTTTGTACAGAAAATTTATACAATTTGCCGAAAAAACACACAAGCTGTGGGGCGGACAAGTGTCCGTCTTGTGCAATCATACGAAAAACAGGGGATAGGAAAATTCGCCCTTGAAATAAAAAATACGCGATGCTATAATTTTACCATTAACCATTAGTAAAGCGACGAAGCGCAGGAGGAGAGATTATTATGAGAAATTGGAAGAGAGTACTTGGTGTTGCATCCGCAGCAGCAATGGCAGCTACCATGATGATGCCTGCATCTGTTTTTGCAGCAGATGATGAGACATTCAAGATCGGTGTGATCGGACCGATGACAGGTGATTACGCACAGTACGGTACCAACGTATACAACGCAGCCAAGATCGCAGCAGATGAGATCAACGAGAACGGCGGTTTCAACGGATATAAAGTAGAGATCCTTGATGCAGGTGATGACCAGGGAGATCCGGAGAAGGCTGTTAACGCATACAACGACCTTCTTGACAAGGGAATGCAGATGCTCTGTGGAACTGTTACATCCGGTTCCTGTATCGCAGTAGGAGCTGAGGCAGCAGAGAGCACCTTCCTTTTTACACCATCCGCTACAGCACTTGATTCTATCACATCAGGAACCAATGAATTCCGTATGTGCTTCACAGATCCGGCACAGGGAACGAAATCTGCTCAGTTTATTTCCGAGCACAAGCTTGCAACCAAGGTAGCGGTGCTTTATGATTCCGCAGCAGATTACAATTCCGGTATCCATGATGCATTTGTGGAAGCAGCAGCAGATGACGGACTTGAGGTTGTTGCAGATGAGGCTTATACAACAGACAGCAACACAGATTATTCCGTACAGCTTTCCAAGATCAAGGATAGCGGTGCAGAGCTTCTTTTCCTTCCGAACTATTATTCAGACAATGCCCTGATCCTTCAGCAGGCATCAGAGGCAGGTCTTGACATTAAATTCTTCGGTGTAGACGGAATGGACGGAATCCTGAACGTAGAGAATTTTGATACATCTCTTGCAGAGGGTGTTATGCTTCTGACACCATTCTCCGCAACATCCACAGATGAGAAGAGCCAGAACTTTGTTAAGGCTTACGGAGAGGCCAATAACGGCGAGACACCGAACCAGTTCGCAGCAGATACCTATGATGTGCTTTACGCAATGCAGCTTGCAGCAGATGATGCAAAGATCACTCCGGATATGACAAATGAGGATATCAGTGCAGCAATGTCAGCTTCCATGACAAATATTGAGCTTGATGGTATCACCGGAACAGCGAAATGGACCGAGGACGGCGAGTGTGATAAAGAGCCGAAAGCATTCGAGATCAAAGACGGTGCTTACGTAGAGATGAAATAAGTTCAAATTCAGTTAACGTTAGGGGTCAGGGGACGGTTGCCTTTAGTGGAAACCGTCCTCTTTCCTTATGTAACCGCTAAATTCATGCAACAGATAAATTACCAAAAAGAGGTGCGCTATGAGTTTTATATCCTATTTAAAAGACGGCATCAGTCTTGGCAGTATCTATGCGATCATTGCGCTTGGTTATACCATGGTTTACGGTATTGCCAAGATGCTGAACTTCGCACATGGAGATGTTATCATGGTAGGAGCCTATATTATCCTTACCTGCATCACGAGAGGCGGCATGTCACCGGTTCTCGCAGTGATCCTTTCCATCGTCATCTGTACGCTGCTGGGTGTTGTCATTGAGAAGGTTGCTTACAGTCCGCTTAGAAAAGCTTCCTCCAACCTGGCCGTTCTGATCACGGCTATCGGTGTCAGCTATCTGCTCCAGAACCTGGCACTACTGATCTTCGGTGCAGATGCCAAGAGCTTTGTAACGGTTATCAATGTTCCATCGGTCAAGCTGTTTGGCGGACAGCTTATGATCAAGGGAATCACGATCGTGACGATCCTTGCGTGCATCGTTATCATGATCGGTCTTTCCATCTTTGTAAAAAAGACCAAACCGGGCCGTGCCATGCAGGCAGTTTCCGAGGACAGGGATGCAGCACAGCTGATGGGAGTCAATGTCAATGCAACGATTTCCCTTACCTTTGCTATCGGTTCCGGACTGGCGGCGATCGCAGGACTCCTGCTTTGCCAGACCTATCCGACACTGACACCATACACAGGAGCCATGCCAGGTATCAAGGCATTCGTGGCAGCGGTATTTGGAGGTATCGGTTCTATTCCGGGAGCTATGGTTGGCGGTATCCTTCTGGGAATCATTGAGATTTTTGGAAAAGCGTATATTTCTTCCCAGGTTGCAGATGCTATTGTATTTGCAGTCCTGATCATCGTGCTTCTCGTAAAACCTACCGGACTGTTCGGAAAGAACATCCAGGAGAAAGTGTAAGGTGGCCGGTATGAAGAATATAAAAAACAAAACAACAAAAAACAACATGATCAACTACGGACTCGTTCTTGTACTTTTTGTAGTTGTACAGACGCTTTCCTCAACGGGAAATCTTTCCAGACTGCTCATGGGACTTCTGGTTCCGATCTGTGTTTATACCATCGCAGCGGTTTCCTTGAACCTTGTGGTAGGCTTTTCCGGTGAGCTGAGCCTCGGACATGCGGGCTTTATGTGTGTGGGAGCTTTTTCCAGTGCCCTGTTTTCACAGGTGACTGCAGATTCCATCCCGCAGATTCCGAGATTTATCCTTGCAATTCTCGTAGGTGCGGCTGTTGCGGCTGTATTTGGTGTGATCATCGGTATCCCGGTACTTCGTCTCCGTGGAGACTATCTTGCGATCGTAACACTGGCCTTTGGCGAGATCATCAAGAATCTGATAAACGTTCTTTACATTGGTGTTGACGATAAAGGAATCCATGTTGCCACAAGTGCAGCCGGACTTCACCTGGAAACCGGAGGAAAGCAGATCTTAAAGGGTGCACTTGGTATTTCAGGAACAGCAACGCTTTATAAGGATATCAAGGGTTCTTTTTTCCTGATCGGCGCGATCCTGCTTCTTCTGACACTGTTCATTGTACAGAATCTGGTGAACTCCAGAAGTGGCCGTGCAGTTATGGCAACCAGGGATAACCGTATTGCAGCAGAATCCGTAGGAATCAATATCACAAGGTACAAGCTTCTTGCGTTTACAATTTCTGCGGCACTGGCAGGAGTTGCCGGAGTGCTGTATGCACACAACCTTTCCCTTCTGAAGGTTTCTGTATTCGACTACAATATGTCCATTCTGATCCTGGTATATGTGGTGCTTGGAGGAATCGGAAATATCAGAGGCTCGATCATCGCAACGATCATTCTTTACGCGCTGCCTGAGCTTCTCCGTGGATTTGCAAACTACCGTATGCTGATCTACGCCATCGTGCTGATCATCATGATGCTCTTTAACTGGGCACCTGCAGCAAGAGACTGGAGAGCACGTATGGTAGAGAAATTCAAAGGCAAAAAAGTGAAAAAGGAGGTGGCCTGATCATGGCAATGCTGGAAGTAAATAATCTGTCTATCCAGTTCGGCGGTCTTCGTGCTGTTGACGGCTTTAACATGACCATTGAAAAAGGACAGCTCTATGGACTGATCGGACCGAACGGTGCCGGTAAAACAACCGTATTCAACCTTCTTACAGGTGTATACAAACCAACAGAAGGAATCATCAGACTGGACGGCCAGGATATCACAGGAAAAAGCACCATCGACATCAACAAGGCCGGAATCGCAAGAACTTTCCAGAATATCCGTCTTTTCAAGGATATGCCGGTTCTTGACAACGTAAAAGTAGGACTTCACAATCATCATCCATACTCCACACTGACAGGAATCTTAAGACTGCCGAAATATTATAAGGTAGAAAAAGAGATGAATGAGAGAGCGATGGAGATCCTGAAGGTGTTTGACCTGGATAAGGAAGCGGACACACTGGCAGGCAACCTGCCTTATGGTAAACAGCGTAAGCTAGAGATCGCCAGAGCCCTTGCCACAGATCCGAAGCTTCTTCTTCTGGATGAGCCGGCAGCCGGTATGAACCCCAATGAGACACAGGAGCTGATGGATACCATCCGTTTCGTGCGGGAACATTTTGATATGACGGTTCTTCTGATCGAACATGACATGAAACTGGTCGGCGGTATCTGTGAGGAACTGACTGTTCTGAATTTTGGTCAGGTGCTGATCCAGGGTGAGACATCTGCAGTGCTGAAAGACCCGACGGTTATCACTGCATATCTGGGAGAATAAGGAGGAACGAGACAATGGCAATGTTGGAAGTAAAGGACCTCCAGGTCTACTATGGTGTGATCCAGGCTCTGAAGGGAATTTCTTTTCATGTAAATCAGGGAGAGGTTATTGCGCTGATCGGTGCCAACGGTGCCGGAAAGACAACCACACTTCAGACACTTACCGGAATTCTTTCTCCGAAGTCCGGAAGCATTGTGTTTGAGGGAAAAGACCTCACAAGGACACCTGCCCATAAGATCGTAGAGATGGGTATGGCACACGTTCCGGAAGGAAGACGTGTGTTTGCGGATATGTCCGTTTATGAGAATCTTCTTCTTGGAGCCTATACAAGAAAAGACAAGGCAGAGATCGCAGAGAGCCTTGCCGGTGTATACAAGAGATTCCCGCGTCTGGAAGAACGTAAAGGACAGCGTGCAGGAACACTTTCCGGTGGTGAGCAGCAGATGCTTGCCATGGGTCGTGCGCTGATGAGCAGACCGAGGATCATCCTGATGGATGAGCCGTCCATGGGTCTGTCACCGATCTTTGTAAATGAGATCTTTGACATCATCCGTGAGGTAAGCGAGAGCGGCACAACCGTACTTCTTGTTGAGCAGAACGCGAAGAAAGCACTTTCCATTGCGGATCGTGCTTACGTTCTTGAGACAGGAAGCATCACCATGGATGGAAAGGCTGAGGATCTTCTGAACGATGAGGCTGTCCAGAAGGCATATCTTGGAGAGTAGGAGGAAAGACATGGATAATTTCGTAATTACCATTGCAAGACAGTATGGAAGCGGCGGACGTACCATCGGAGAGGAGCTTGCAAAGAAATTAGGGATTTCTTACTATGACAAGGATATCATCCGCATGGCATCCGATGAGAGCGGTATCCGCCAGGAGCTTTTCGGACGGGCGGATGAGAATGTCAGCACCAGGCAGAGATTTTTTGCAAAGTCCGGAATCTACAAAGGCGAACTGATCCCGCCTCAGAGTAAGGATTTCACCTCCGATGAGAACCTGTTCAATTATCAGGCAAAAGTGATCCGCCATCTGGCAGAGACAGAGTCCTGCGTGATCATCGGACGATGTGCGAACATGATCCTCAAGGACTATCCCAAAGTCCTTCGTGTGTTTGTTTACGGAGACTGGGATTTCCGTATCCGCGAGGCAAGCAAGAAGCTCAGCGGAACTACTAAGGATATTGAGAAATTCATGCATAAAGATGACAAGCGCAAAGAAGACTTCTGCAAACGTTTCATGGGCGTTGACTGGGCAGATATGACAAAATATAATCTGTGCCTGGATAACGGTACCCTTGGCTACGAAAAATGTGTGGAAGAGATTGAGAGCGCACTTGAGATCCTGAAGAAATAAATATTGATCATTACAGTGAAATTCCCGGGAAGAGAATCCTAATAAGTCTTTTCCCGGGGATTTTTTCATATATTGTGGAAAAGTATAGTTTGATCCGGCGGGAGATATGGATAAGCGAAAAAAATATTTCCGGGTAGTTGCAGTGTTTCTTCTGATGATCGGGATATTGGGTTATAAAGGCATCACAGACAGGGAGTTTTGGATCCAGGCGGCGAAAATGATCGCAGGAGAAGGGATGATCCGGCTGGTGGAGGCGCAGTATATGGAAGAAAGAAGCGGATGGGAAACAGGAAGTTATGGGGAGACAAAGCAAAGTGCAGGGAGCATTCGCGGTATTCAGAAAAAATATGGAGATAAAGCAGTGGATATTGGCAGTATTCAGAAAAAGCAAGGACAAAAAGCAGAAGAATCGGTAACGGACAGAAGTGACAATACGGACCCTCCCCGGGCAGCCCTCACCTTCGATGACGGCCCCCACGCAACGTATACACCTCTGCTTCTGGACGGCCTGCGTCAGCGGGGGATCCATGCCACATTTTTTCTTATGGGAAAAAATATCGAGGGGAAAGAAGAAATCGTAAAACAGATGCAGAAAGACGGCCATCTCATCGGCAATCACACTTACGACCATGTGCAGCTTGATAAGCTTCCGGGCGATCAGGCCTGCCAGCAGATCTTAAAGACAAATAATGAGATTTATGAGATCACAGGAGAGTATCCTCTGTATCTCCGTCCGCCCTATGGTGTCTGGCCCAAAAATCTGGAGCTCTGTGTGACCATGCTGCCGGTATTCTGGGATGTGGACACCCTGGACTGGAAATCAAAGAATGTGCAGTCTGTGGAAAGCATTGTAAAAAGAGAGGTGAAGGATGGTTCCATTATCCTGATGCACGACAGTTTTCCGACTTCTGTGGAAGCGGCACTGGCAATCGCGGATATGCTTACGGAAGAAGGGTATGATCTGGTGACTGCGGATGAACTGCTGGTGACGTGAATGCCCATTTGCATTACGAAAGCAGGGAGAAACAATTGCTTTTTTTTACACAAGCAGGTAAAATTATAAAAAACAAGGAATCAATCAACTGCCGGAAACAGACCAGACGGCAGTTTTTTACACAATTACAGGAGTGAAAACCATGGATTTATTTGAATACGCAAAATCGAAAACTCTGGATCAGGAGTCTCCCCTGGCATCCAGGCTGCGTCCCAGAACCCTGGATGAGGTGGTTGGGCAGCAGCATATCGTTGGAAAAGATAAATTACTGTATCGCGCCATCAAAGCCGATAAACTGACATCAGTTATCTTTTACGGCCCTCCGGGAACCGGAAAGACCACCCTTGCAAAAGTCATCGCCAATACCACAAGCGCCAGTTTTACCCAGATCAACGCAACCGTAGCCGGCAAGAAAGACATGGAGGCTGTGGTAAAGCAGGCCCAGGACGATCTTGGCATGTATGGGAAAAAGACCATTCTGTTCATCGACGAGATCCACCGTTTCAACAAGGGACAGCAGGACTATCTCCTTCCCTTTGTGGAGGACGGAACCATTATCCTGATCGGAGCTACAACCGAGAACCCTTATTTTGAGGTAAACGGAGCGCTTCTTTCCAGATCCATTATCTTTGAGCTGAAGGCACTGGAAATCCCGGAGATCAAAGAACTGATCCTTCGCGCAGTTCATGATCCGGAACGTGGAATGGGAAGCTATGGTGCGGTGATCGACGAAGATGCCCTGGAATTTCTTTCTGATATGGCAGGAGGAGACGCCAGAAGCGCCTTAAACGCTGTAGAACTGGGAATCCTCACCACACCCCGTGATGCAGACGGCAAGATCCATCTGACCCTGGAAGTGGCTTCTGAGTGCATTCAGAAGCGTGTGGTCCGCTACGACAAGAACGGAGACAACCACTATGACATTATTTCCGCCTTTATCAAGAGCATGCGTGGCTCTGACCCGGATGCGGCAGTTTACTATCTGGCAAAAATGCTCTATGCGGGAGAAGATGTGAAATTTATTGCCAGAAGGATCATGATCCTGGCTTCCGAGGATATCGGAAATGCAGATCCCCAGGCTCTCTGTGTGGCAGCGGCAGCAGCCCAGGCTGTGGAACGTGTGGGAATGCCGGAATCCCAGATCATCCTTTCTCAGGCAGTAACCTATATGGCCTGTGCGCCCAAGAGCAACTCCGCAGTCAATGCCATACAGGAGGCCATGCGCTGCGTGAAGGCGAAGAAGACAACTGTGCCCGTGCATCTGCAGGACGCTCACTATGGCGGCCATGAAAGCCTTGGTCACGGCATTGGTTATAAATATGCGCACAATTACCCGAATCATTATGTAAACCAGCAGTATCTGCCTTCTGAGATCGAGGGAGAGCATTTTTATGAACTCAGTGATATGGGATATGAAAAGAAACTGAAAGAACATATGAAAAAAATTCATGAGGAAGCAGAATAAGAGACAGAAAGTGGGTCTTCTACGCAGGAATGCCTGTTGAGAACTTGAGAACATCTGTCTGAACTGGAGTTATAACAAAAATGGAGGAGCTTTTCAGAGAAGCTCCTCCATTATTTTGTCATAAACGTTCTGGTATTTATAAGGCCAGCTTTCACATACAGACTGTGCAGCGGCAAGATTTGGGACATTGATGCTGAGATCCACGATGCTGACACCACTTTCAATGATACGCAGGCGGACAGAATAGCTGCCCTCTTTGGTGGGATAGTAATCCGCAGGAGTCAGGAGATGTTCCTCGATCTTGCAGTGGAGGGAATTGAGATATTCTTCCACCTCTTTCTTGATGTCAGAGGAAAGTTCCTTGGAAAAATATTTCAGAGTGTTTTTTCCCTCGCCGGTCAGCCGGTAATAGGAACGGTTGGACTGGGAAGACATTTCCACAAGATCCGCCTCTACCAGTTCGGATATCGCCTGCTGGAGCTGGAAATAATTGGTATATTTCCGGTCCAGGATGAAATCGGTGATCTGGGAATTGGTGAGATCCCCCTCGGAATTCTGAAGCATGTATAAAATGATAAGCTTGTAGGTTGTAAAAGGTGATGCCATAAGAATCCTCCTTTTTACTGGCTATGGGAAAGTGCTTCGAGAGCCTTTCCCTGAAAACTTTCACGTTCCTTCATCCGATGATGGAGAAGATTTAAAACTTCACGTTTGCGGCTGGCCCACAAAGGCGCGATCAGAAGATCTTTCGGGCCGTCGCCGGTGACCCGGTGGATCACAATGTCCGACCTTAAATGTTCCAGGCAGTCGATGACAAGATCCAGGTATTCCTCACGTTCGTAAGTCCTGAAAAGGCCGGCTTCATAATCAGTGGCAAGATCTGTGCCACGAAGTACGTGGAGAAGCTGAAGTTTGATCCCCTGGATATCCATGGCGTTCAGATAAGCCATTGTTTCCAGTATATCGCTCCGGCTTTCACCGGGAAGCCCCAGGATTGTGTGGACGATGACTTCAATGCCACCTGCCCGAAGAAGATCTACCGCTGTGTCAAAACAGGACAGCGGATAACCGCGCCGGATATATTTGGCGGTATCTTCGTGGATCGTCTGAAGTCCCAGCTCCACCCACACCGGTTTGATCCGGTTCAGGGAGTAAAGAAGCTCCAGCACATCATCTCCCAGACAGTCCGGCCTGGTTCCGATGGACAATGCCACGATATCCGGATGGGAGATGGCTTCTGTGAAGATCCTGCGCAGATGTTCCACAGGAGCGTAGGTGTTGGTATAGGCCTGAAAATAGGCAATGTACTTATGAATCGGGCGCTTGGAAGAGAGACTTGCGATCTGGCTGTCGATCTGTTCTGTAATGGAAAGCGTAGCACTTGCCGCAAAATCTCCGCTTCCGCCCTGACTGCAGAAGATGCAGCCGTTTTTGCCAAGGGTGCCATCACGGTTGGGACAGGACATGCCGCCGTTTAGGGCGACCCGGTAGACTTTTTCGCCGTACCGTTCCCGGAGCATGTAGTCCAGGGAGTGATAAGGCTTGTCATTCCAGCGTTTCATCATGCTTCTTCCAGTTCGTTTTTCTCTTCGTCCTCATCCTTTGGGGTGTAGTTGTCGAAGATCTTAACAAAAATCTTGGATTTCCAGTAGGCCAGTGTGGCAAATCCCATCAGAATGAAAAGCATGATCAGGATGGATGTGAACTGTGCATAGCTTACATAAGCAAAAAGCCATATGAGCAGAAGCGGGGATGCGGAGATCACAAGCATCAGAAGGGTCTGCGGAAGATGACGGAGGGACATCAGGAATGCATTTACAAAGGTATTCTTGATGGAATTGTAAAATCTGGCAAGGATCGGATAAATGTACAGAAGGATCATCGCATAGATC